>NZ_BDLP01000157.1:0-9898 GCF_001950415.1 Roseomonas sp. TAS13 | reverse complement strand
GTGATCAAGAGACAGCCACCGGGCGGGAGGGCTCGCTCCAGTGGCGCGGCGTGGCACCGGCGCGCAGCGCGGCGGCCACGGCGAGCTGCCCGGCGGGCGAGGGATCGCGATAGGCGCCGCCCACCTCGCTCAGCGCCACGTCCGGATAGCCCCGCGCGGCGTTGCGCCCGGCGGCGAGCAGCAGGCTGGCCACCGGGGTCGGACGCATCTGGTCGAGGTCCGAGGCGATCGGGTTCAGCAGCCGCAGCGATTCCGGCGCCTCGCCGAACAGCGCCGCCACGTCCCGTGCCAGGAAGCCGAAGCTCACGCAGTCCAGCGCCCCGCGCGAGGCCAGCACGCGGCGGGCCAGCGTGGCGCGCGACTGCGCCGGGGTCAGCGAGGGCAGCGGCACAGGGGAGGAGACGGGCAGCGACACCGCCGGGATGGCGTCCAGCCCGGGCAGGCGCAGCACCTCCTCCAGCAGGTCGCACTCGGCCTCGATCCGCTCCACGCCCTCGGCGGCCAGCGCCGCGCGCTCCGGTGCCAGGGCGGCGAACTGGTCGAGGTCGGTGCCCCCGGCGCGATAGGCGGAGGCCGAGGAGGCGATGTCGTTGCGCCAGGAGGGGACGGCGACCGTCACGCTTTCCGCGTCGCGCGCCACCGTGGCGAAGCCCAGCCGCTCCAGCGAGGCCACGGCCTCATCCGCCGTGATGGCGGAGTTGCCGAGGCCCCGGATGCGCTCGAAGCGCAGCGACGCCTCGCGCCGCCACGCCGGCTCGGCACCGGCGGCGACCACCTCGCTCGCTTCGCCGCCGCAGAGCTCCTGGATCAGCCGCGTCGCGGCCTCCAGCGCATCCGGCAGCAGGGCCGGGTCCACGCCGCGCTCGAAGCGGGCGCGGGCATCGGAATGCAGCCCGTGGCGGCGGCCGGAAAGCGCGATCCGCACCGGGTCGAACAGCGCGCATTCGATGAAGCACTCGGTGGTGTCCGCGTCGCAGCCGGAATGCTCGCCGCCCATGATGCCGGCGAGGCTCTCCACCCCCTCCGCATCCGCGATCACCAGGTCCTCCGGCGTGACGGCGATCTCCTTGCCGTTCAGGGCGAGGTAGCTCTCGCCCTCGCGCCCACGCCGCAGGGTCAGCACCTCGCCCGCGACCTTGCGCGCGTCAAAGACATGCAGCGGCCGGCCGAGGTCGAAGGTGAACCAGTTGGTCACGTCCACCAGCGTCGAGATCGGGCGCAGGCCGATGGCGGCCAGCCGGTCCTGCAGCCATTGCGGCGAGGGGCCGTTGCGCACGCCCCGCACCGAGCGCCCGAGCACCCAGGGGCAGCCCTCGGCATCCCCGATCGCCCAGCGCAGCGGGGAGGGGAAGCGCCCGGCCACCGGCTCCGCCTTCCAGGGCTTCAGCGTGCCGAGGCCCGCGGCGGCGAGGTCGCGCGCCACGCCGCGCACGGACAGCGCGTCGCCCCGGTTCGGCGTGATGCCGATGTCGAAGACCGGATCGTCCATGCCGAGCCACTTCGCATAGACCTCGCCCACCGGCGCGTCGGCGGGCAGGTCCAGGATGCCGTCATGGTCCTGGCCGAGCCCCAGCTCGCGCGCGGAGCACATCATGGCCTCGCTCTTCACGCCGCGGATCTCGCCCGCCTTCAGCGTGATGCCGGTGCCGGGGACATAGGCGCCGGGCAGCGCCACCACCGCCTTCATGCCGGTGCGCGCATTCGGGGCGCCGCAGACCACGGAACGGATCGTGCCGTCGCCCACATCGACCTTGCAGGCGCGCAGCCGGTCGGCATTCGGGTGCTGCACGGCCTCCACGACATAACCGATGCGGAAGGGCGCCAGCGCGTCGGCGCGGTTCTCGACGCTTTCCACCTCCAGCCCGATGGCGGAGAGGGTGGTGGCGATCCGCTCGACCGAAGCCTCGGTCTCCAGGTGGTCGCGCAGCCAGGACAGGGTGAACTTCATCGCCGGTCAGCCCGCATCATGGAGGGTGTAGGGGGAAAGGACCGGCGCGCCGTAATGGCGCAGCCAGCGGACATCGCTCTCGTAGAAGGGGCGCAGGTCGGCGATGCCGTGCTTGAGCATGGTGATGCGCTCGATCCCCATGCCGAAGGCGAAGCCCTGCCACTGGCGCGGGTCGATGCCGCAATTGGCCAGGACCTTTGGATGCACCATGCCGGAGCCCAGGATCTCCAGCCAGTCGGAGCCCTTGCCCAGCTCGCCGGTCCTGCGGTCCCAGCCGATATCCACCTCCATCGAGGGCTCGGTGAAGGGGAAGTAGGAGGCACGGAAGCGCACCGGCAGCTCGGCGATCCCGAAGAAGGCGCGCAGGAAGTCGATCAGGCAGCCCTTGAGGTGGCCCAGGGTGATGTCGCGCCCGATCACCAGCCCCTCGACCTGATGGAACATCGGCGAATGCGTGGCGTCATGGTCGGCGCGGTAGGTGCGGCCCGGCACGATCACGCGGATCGGCGGCTCCTGCGACAGCATGGTCCGCGCCTGCACCGGGGAGGTATGGGTGCGCAGCACCGTCTCGAAGCCCGCGCCATGGGCGGGGGGCAGGTAGAAGGTGTCCTGGTCCTGCCGCGCCGGATGGTGGCCGGGGATGTTCAGGGCGTTGAAGTTGTACCAGTCGCTCTCGATATCCGGCCCCTCGGCGACGGCGAAGCCCATGGCGCCGAAGATCGCCGTCAGCTCCTCCACCGTGCGGGCGATGGGATGGATCGCGCCGCTTTCCGCCCCGGCGGGGGGATGCGGGCGGGGAGGCAGCGAGACGTCGAGGCGCTCGGCGGCGAGTCGCGCCTCCAGCGCCGCTTCCTCCAGCACCGCCTTGCGGGCTTCCAGCGCCCGCTCGACCGCCTGCCGCACCGCGTTGACGGCGGCGCCGCGCGCCTTGCGCTCCTCGGCAGGCACGGCGCCCAGCCCCTTCAGCAGCGCGGTCACCTGGCCGCTCTTGCCCAGCGCGCCCACGCGCACCGCATCCAGCGCGCGCAGGTCGGCGGCGGCCGCGATGGCGGCTTCCGTCTCCGATTGCAGCGCGGCGAGGTCGTCCGACATCCCGATCTCCGAGAGGAATTGCGATTTGCGGAACCGGTTCGCGCCTCCGGGCATCCGCCCCCCGGCGACCGGTTCCGGGCCGAAAGCAGAAAGGGCCGCCTCGCTCCCGGGGGTGTCCCGAGAGGCGAAGGCGGCCCCATCTGCTGAAATCCGGATCGGAGCGCCGGCGGGCCTGAGCCCGCCCGGTGCCCCGGTATGCGGCTTTACGCCGCGGGCAGGGACGCCTTGGCCTTCTCGACCAGGGCGCCGAAGCCGGCCGCGTCCTCATAGGCGATCGCGGCCAGGACCTTGCGGTCCAGCTCGATGCCCGAGGCCTTCAGCCCCGCGATGAAGCGGGAATAGACCAGCCCATGCTCGCGGCAGGCCGCGTTGATGCGCTGGATCCACAGACCGCGGAAATCGCGCTTCTTGTTGCGGCGGTCGCGGTAGGCGTACTGCAGCGCCTTCTCGACCCGCTCGAGCGCGGGGCGGTAGGCGGTGGAGGAACGGCCGACATAGCCCTTGGCGAGCTTGAGGACCTTCTTGTGACGGGCGTGGGCGGTGACGCCGCGCTTGACACGAGCCATCTGTGCGCTCCCTTACCGATCCAGCCCGTAGGGGGCCCACTGCTTCACCGTCAGGCCGTCCTGGTGCCGCAGCACCTGGGTGCCACGGTTCTGGCGCTTGGCCTTCTGGGGACGGGCGGACAGGTTGTGGCGCTTCTTGCCCGGACCGGCGAGCACCTTGCCCGTCGCCGTGATCTTGAATCGCTTCTTGACCGCGGACTTGGTCTTCATCTTGGGCATTTCGGACCTCCTGTGGTTCAGGCCGGCGTGTCCCGGAAGCCCGCGCCGGAAACCCGGCCCAGGCAGTCACCACACCATGCGGCGGGGACACGCTTCCACGGCCGGGCAGCCCAACACGGCCCGGACGCGCGGAGAGGGGCGGCCTATAGCGGGGCGGCGTGGCGGGGGCAAGGGTCCGTTGCCGGTGCCGGGCGCATGGCTGGCGGGCGCCGGGCATTTCCATGCCGGCCGGGGAATGAAACCGTCCTTGCGGCCTTGTGCGGGGGGAAGCGGGCGGCCCATCCTCCCCACGCCCTTCCTGACCGGGCCGAACGAGAAGAATCGGAGGAACCATGACCCAACGGCATCCCGTGCCGCGCCGGCGAGCCCTTGCCTTCGTCCTGCTGCCGAGCCTGGGCCTCTTCGCCTGCGCCGCCCCGCAGACCGCAGCCCCGCCGGCGCGGCAGGCCACGCTCGACGCGGTGCTGCGCCGGCAGGTGGAGAGCGGCAAGGTCGGCGCCATCGCCGCCCTGGTGATGCGCGACAATGGCGAGGTGCTCTACAGCGGCAGTGCCGGCACGCGGACCCCGGGTGGTGGCGAGGCGCTGCGGCCCGACAGCCTGTTCCGCCTGGCCAGCATGACCAAGCCCTTCACCTCGGTCGCGGCGATGCAACTGGTGGAGCAGGGGAAGATCGGGCTCGACGATCCCATCGGGCGCTGGCTGCCGGAATTCCGCCGGCTGCGGGTGGTGGCGGGGGAGGGCCGCACCGTGCCCGCGCAGCGCCAGCCGACGGTGCGCGACCTGCTGCGGCACACCTCGGGCTTCAGCTACACCTTCCTGAACATCCCCGGCGTGGTGGAGGAGTACCGGCGCCTGGGCGTGGATGACGGGCTGGCCGCGCCGGGCCGGACGCTGCGCGACAACATGGGCCGCCTCGCCCGGGCGCCGCTGGCGATCCAGCCGGGCAGCGGCTGGCGCTATTCCCTTTCCACCGACGTGCTGGGCGCCATCGTGGAGCGGGCGGGCGGGATGCCGCTCGACCAGTACATCATCCGCAACATCGCCGCGCCGCTGAAGCTCGACAGCTTCGCCTTCCATGTCCCGGAATCCGCCCGGCCGCGCATGGTCACGGCGATGTACCCCGATCCCTCGGGCGTCCTGCGCCCGATGGCCAGCCCCCAGACCGTGCCCTATCCACTCTCCGGCGGGACCTGGACGGCGGACCCGGAGCGGGCCTTCAGCGCCACCGCCTATCCCTCCGGCGGGGCGGGGGCGACGGCCACGATCGGCGACTATGCCCGCTTCGCCCGCATGCTGCTGAACGGCGGGGAACTAGACGGTGTGCGGATCCTGAAGCCGGAAACGGTGGCGGAGATGGCGAGGCCGCAGACCGGGGGCTACCCGATCAACCTGCGCGGGGCGGGCTATGACTTCGGCTACGGTTTCTCCGTGCTGACCGACCCGGCGGCGGCGAAGACCAGGCAGGGCCCGGGCACCTATGGCTGGGGCGGCATCTACGGCACCGGCTTCTTCGTGGACCCGGCCAACCGCATCGTCACGGTCGTCATGACGCAGACCGGGGTGAATGGCGGCCCCGCCGGCAACGAGGTGCGGGAGGCGGTCTACGGCACCCTGCCCTGACCGGGGCGCGCCGCGGCCCTGGCCGGGGCCGCGGCGCCACTTCCCCCTAGCGCAAAGGGACGGCTCGCCATACGCATAGGTTGTGCCACAAGGGCGGAGAACCGGATGTCGGGCGATCGGACGAGCGGGGCGGCGCTTCTGGCGGAGGCGGATGCCAGGCGCGATGCGGGAGACTGGCTGGCCGCGGCGGAAGCCTATGCGGGCGTGATCCGGCAGCGGCCCGATGCCTGGCCGCTGATGCTGCAGCGGGGCCTCTGCCTGCTGGCGGCGCACCTGCCGGAGGAGGCGCTCGACAGTTTCCGCGAGGCGGAGTCCCTTAGCCCGCGCGACCCGGAGATCCAGCGCCAGATCGCCGCCACGCTGCGCCGCCTGGGCCGCCCCGTCGCCCCGCAACCGGCGGTGGAGGACGGGTTCCCTGCCGCCGGACCGGAGGAAGCGTGGCACGGCCCGTCCGGCGCACCGTTTTCCGCTCCCCGGCCAGAGGACCAGGATGCGGCGGCGGGAATGGACGTGGCCTTCGACGTCACCGACCTGCTCGACTATTTCCGGGGCAAGCGCACACCCACCGGCATCCAGCGCGTCCAGTGCGGCATCGTCGGCGCCACGCTGCGCGGCGGCAATCCGCCGGGGACCCGCATCGCCTATGTCTCCTACGACCTGCGGGAGGCCTGCTGGCGCGCCGTGCCCGCCGCAGCCCTGCGCGGGGTGATCGAGGCCTCGCACACCGGCGCCGAGACCGACGATCCCGCCTGGATCATGGCGCTGGAGCGGGTGGACGAGGCCCTGGCCCAGGCCCCGCGCCACCTTTTCCCGCTGGGCGGGCTGCTGGTGAACCTGGGCAATTCCTGGGGCCTGCCGGACTATTTCCGGGGCCTGCGCGCGGCGCAGCGCGACCGCCGCATCCGCTACATCCCCTTCCTGCACGACTGCGTGCCGCTGGTGGTGCCGGAGCACTGCCAGGAACAGATGGTGCGCGACTATGCCCGCTGGTTCGCCGCGGTCGGCGTGCATGCCCATGGCTTCCTGTGCAATTCCGAGTGCACGCGGCGCGACGGGCGGGCGCAACTGGACCGCCTGCGGCCGGAGCTGGACCTGCCAATGGAGGTGGTGCGCCTCGACGCCGATCCGATGTCGGACGGCACCGAGCCCGACCCGCTGGCGCTGGAAGGGCTGCGCGGCTTCCGCCCCGGCCAGCCCTATGCCCTCTTCGTCGGCACGATCGAGAGCCGCAAGGACCATCTCCTGGTCTTCCGCGCCTGGCTCTCGCTGATCCGCCGCCTGGGCGCCGGGCGGGTGCCGCGCCTGGTCTGCGTCGGCCAGCCCGGCTGGCACGCCCAGGGGGCGCTGGAGCTGCTGGCCAACAGCGCCGAGCTGCGGCGCCATGTGGTGCTGCTGCACGGCGTCTCGGACGCGGCGCTGGCCGCGCTCTACGCCGGCTGCCGCTTCACCGTGTACAACTCCTTCTACGAGGGCTGGGGCCTGCCGGTCACCGAGAGCCTCGCCCATGGCAAGGTGCCGGTGATCCCGGAACATTCCGCCCTGCCGGAGGCCGGAGGTCCCGCGGCGGTGTACTTCGCCCCGCAGCACGAGCCCGATCTGGCGGCGAAGCTGGAGCGCCTGATCGCCGACCCCTCCTTCCTGGCGGAGCGCGAGGCGGCGGTGCGCCAGCATGCCGGGCTGCGCCGGTGGGAGGCGCTGCGCGACGAGGTCCTCGGCCATCTCCAGGCCATGGCCGCCCGCACCACGCCGGCGCTGGAGGAAAGGCTGGCGCTGCAGCCGGGCCAGCCCTACCGCATGGTGCTGGGCGACGAGATGCGGCCGGACGCGGCCATGGCCGTGCGGCAGGTCCTCCGCGATGGGCCGAACTGGCACATGCCGGAAGTCTGGGGCGTCTGGACCAAGGGCGGCGCGGCGACGCTGCGCCTGCCGGTGCCGCCGGGCCCGGCCTCGCCCTGGCGCCTGTACATGGAGCTGGTGGCGCCCCCCGGCGGCGGCGAGGTGCGCCTGCGGGCCGAGGCGGAGGGCAACGAGCTCGCCGCCGGCAGCCTCTATCTGGAGGCCGGCGCCCAGGGCGGCTGCGCGCTGCGCCTGGAGGTGCCGGAGGGCTGCCGCCTGCTGCGCGCCGATATCGAGAGCACCCCCGTCCATCCGGAAGGCGACGAGCGCGTCCTCGGCGCCGCGCTGGTGCGGGTGATGCTGTGCCGGGAGGACGACCTCGCCGGGCGACTGGGCTGGATCGAGGGACAGCGCCTGCGGGAACTGGCGGCGTGAGCGGCGGCGGCGCGGTTTCCGCCCTGGCCGGGGCGCGCATCCTCGTCACCGGGGCGGCGGGCTTCGTCGGCGCGCACCTGTCGCGCCGCCTGCTGGAGGAAGGGGCGGAGGTCCTCGGCCTCGACGACCTGAACCCATATTACGATCCCGCGCTGAAGCGGGCGCGGCTGAGCGCGATGCTCGACCATCCGCGCTTCCGCTTCGCCGAGGCCGACCTCGCCGAGCCCGGCCTGCTGGCGCGGCACTGGTCGGGCTTCGCGCCCGACATGGTGGCCCATCTCGCCGCCCAGGCGGGGGTCCGCTATTCGCTGCAGGCGCCGCGCGCCTATGGGCGGGCCAATCTGGACGGGTTCCTGGAGGTGCTGGAGTCGGCCCGGGCGCATCCGGTGCGCCATCTCGTCTATGCCTCCTCCTCCTCGGTCTATGGCGCCAGCACGCGGGTGCCGTTCCGCGAGGACGATCCGGTGGACCGGCCCTCCTCGCTCTATGCCGCGACCAAGCGGGCCAACGAGCTGATGGCGCATTCCTATGCCCATCTCTTCGCCCTGCCGCTGACGGGGCTGCGCTTCTTCACCGTCTATGGCCCCTGGGGGCGGCCGGACATGGCCTACTGGGGCTTTACCCAGGCGCTCTACGAGGGCCGTGAGATCAGGGTCTTCAATCACGGGCAGGTGTGGCGCGACTTCACCTATGTGGACGAGGTGGTGGAGGCCATCGCCCGCCTGCTGCCGCAGCCACCCGCCGCCCCCGACGAGCCGGGCCGCCCCGTCCCCGAGGCGCCGCACCGCATCTTCAACATCGGCAACCACACGCCGGTTCCGGTCGGCGAGATGATCGACATCCTGGAACGGCACACCGGCCGCACCGCGCTGCGCCGCCCGGTGCCGATGCAGCCGGGCGACGTGGAACGCACCTGGGCCGATGTCTCGGCGCTGAAGGCGACTGTGGGCTTCGCGCCGCGCACGCCGCTGGAGGAAGGCCTGGGACGCTTCGTGGACTGGTATCGGCAATACCACCGGATCAATTGCTGATCACTGTCTCAAAAATACATCTTCTGGTTGCTGGAGAGTTAACGGCTTCCCGGGTGATGCCGGGGGCATGCGGATCTCCCCTGCCCGTCCTTCCTGCCGCCGGCCCCTGCCGTTCACCGATTCTTCGGAACTGTCGGCGACGATCCTGCGCATGATCGCGTTCAATTCCCTGGCCGCCTTCTCGCAGAGCCTCGCCCGTGGCGAACCCGCCGCGAGCGTCCCGGCGGTCTCGCCCGGCCGTGGCGCCGGTGTGGAACAGGCCACCCCGGTGCAGCGGCGGATGGCGGAGTCGCGCGGCGTGGAAGCGGGCAGCGGTGCGGCTTCGCCCCAGGGCGGGACGCCGCCGCGCGGCAGCCTGCTCGACCTGCGGGTCTGACGCCGGGTTCCACCACCAGCGCGGGCAGGACCGGTGGTGCCCCTGGCCGGACCTTCCCCAAGGGCCAACACAGCTTCCGGCGTGAGGCCCGGCCTGCCTTGCCGAGGCCGGGGCCGGGCCACATGATTGCGCCATGACCGGCCGTTTCGAACGCATCCGACACGAGGGCGATGAGCACGACCGCCTGACCTGCGCCGATTGCGGCTTCATCGCCTACGAGAACCCGAAGATCGTGGTCGGGGCGGTGGTGGCGCTGGACGGGGATTCGGTGCTGCTCTGCCGCCGGGCCATCGAGCCCCGGCGCGGCTTCTGGACCATCCCGGCCGGCTACATGGAACTGGGCGAGACGGCGGCCGAAGGGGCGGCGCGCGAGGCCTGGGAGGAAGCGCAGGCCCGGATCGCCCTGGAGGGCATCCTGGCGGTCTATTCGATCGCCCGGATCGGCCAGGTGCAGATCCTCTTCCGGGCCCGCCTGGAAGAGCCGGGCTTCGCGGCGGGACCCGAGAGCCTGGAGGTCCGCCGCTTCGGCTGGGAGGAGATCCCCTGGAACGAGCTTGCCTTCCCCTCGGTGCGCTGGGCGCTGCGGAGCTGGCACGCGACGCGGCTGGGACCCCTGCCCATGGCCGTCCAGAATCCGCCGGAGGACCCGCGCGGCACGGCCGGCCTGCCGGGAGACGCCGCATGAGAGGCGTGGCGCGCGGCATCCTGCCGCTTCTCCTTCTCGCCATGCCTGTCTCTTGATCACATCTACGCACAGCTCCACCGTAAGGCGA
>NZ_BDLP01000156.1:0-9966 GCF_001950415.1 Roseomonas sp. TAS13 | reverse complement strand
TTCGCCTTACGGTGGAGCTGTGCGTAGATGTGATCAAGAGACAGGACAGGGCAGGACGGACTCGCCGCCGAGGCCCAGGCCGCGGCGGAAGCGCTGGAGCAGGCCGCCGACACACTGCAGGGGCATCTGGACCGCTCCTCCTTCGCGCTGGAGATGCACCAGGCCTTTCTCGACCTGGTGGTGGCCGGGACTGGCGTGCTGCTGGTGGAGGAGGCCGCGCCCGGCGAGGCCTCGGCGCTACGCTTCCAGGCGGTGCCGCTGCGCGAATGCGTGCTGGAGGAAGGCCCATCCGGCCGGCTGGAGACGGTCTATCGCGCCGCGCGGCTGGACCGGGCGGCGGTCGCCGCGCGCTGGCCGGGCGCGGACCTGCCGCCCGCCGGGGCCGGGGAGCCGGACGGCCGGCTGCGGGTGGTCGAGGCGGTCTGGCCGGACGGCACGGGCTACGGCTTCGCCGCGGTGCTGGACGGGGTGGACGGGCAGGCGCGGATGCTGGCGCGGGGACGCTTCGCCCGGAGCCCCTTCATCGCCTTCCGCTGGATGAAGGCGCCGGGCGAGAGCTATGGCCGCGGGCCGGTGATGCGGGCGCTGCCGGACATCCGCACCGCCAACAAGGTGGTGGAGCTGGTGCTGAAGAACGCCTCGATCGCCGCCACCGGCATCTGGCAGGCGGATGACGACGGAGTGCTGAACCCGGCGACGGTGCGGCTGGTGCCGGGGGCGATCATCCCCAAGGCGCCCGGTTCCTCCGGCCTGACGCCGCTGGCCGCGCCGGGGAATTTCGACGTGTCGCAGCTGGTGCTCTCGGACATGCGGGGACGCATCCGCTCGGCGCTGCTGGCGGACCGCTTGGGGCCGCCGCAGGACGCGCGGATGACGGCCACCGAGGTGCTGGAGCGATCGGCCCAGGCGGCGCGGCTGCTGGGCGCCACCTACGGACGCCTGCAGGCGGAGCTGCTGACGCCTCTGATCGCCCGCTGCCTGTCCATCCTGCGGCGGCGCGGCGAGGTGCCGCCGATCCTGCTGGACGGGCACGAGGCGAGCCTGAGCTACCAGTCCCCGCTGGCGCGGCTCCAGGGCCGTTCGGATGCGGCGAACATGCTGCTCTTCCTGCAGGCCGTCGCGGCGCTGGGGCCGGAGGCGACGGCCCAGGTGGATCGCCCCGCCGCCGCCCGTCACCTGGCAAAGATCCTCGCAGCGCCGGCCGGGATCCTGAACGCCGCGACGGCGCCGTCGCCACTGCCGTCGCATCCGGGTTCCGACCCGGGTGCCGCCCTCGGCCCCGTCAGGGCCGCCATCGAGGAGTGACCACACGCATGACCGACAGCCTGCTGGATGCGGCCCTGGCGCCGGGCGGGGATGCCGACACGCCGGATGCGGCGGCGGTTCCCGGGGGGGCGCCCGGAAGCGCCGCCCGGCCGTCCGAGGTGCCCGAGAAGTTCTGGGATGCGGAGTCCGGGCGGGTCCGTCTGGACAGCCTGCTGAAATCCTATCGCGAGCTGGAGCGGAAGCTGTCGCAGCGGCTGGCACGCCCGGGCCCGGAGGCACCGGAGGACGAACACCGGCGCTTTGCCCGGCTGCTGGGCGCGCCGGAAGCGCCCGACGGCTACCGGATCGCCGAGCGGCACGCGTTGTGCTGCTCCGACCCGGAGGTGAACACGCGGCTCCACTCGGCGGGCTTCACCCAGGACCAGGCGCAGCTCGTCTATGACCTGGCGGCGGAGAAGCTGCTGCCGGTGATCGCGGAGGCCGCGGCGCAGTACGAGGCGCAGCGTCAGCTCGACCGGCTGCGCGAGGAGTTCGGCGGAGAGGAACGTTTCGCGCAGCTCTCGCGCCAGATCTCTGCCTGGGGCCGCGCGAACCTGCCGGCCGAGGTCTTCGAGGCGCTTTCCACCACGGCGGAGGGGGTGAAGGCCCTGCACGCCATGATGCGGAAGGGGGAACCAGCCATGGCCCGTTCCGCCGAGGCACCGGAGGGGATGGACGAGGCCGGGCTGCGCCGGATGATGCGCGACCCGCGCTATTGGCGCTCCCGCGAGCCGGAGTTCGTGCGCCGCGTCACGGAGGGCTTCCGGCGCCTCACGGGCGGTTGATGCACGCAGATACTGACAGGAGGTCAACCGGCGTGGTGGAGTCGCGTTAGCCGGTTGACCCACTGCGGCGGGGTCGGTCCTGGTCCTTCCTCCACTTCCCCCCTCGGGAAGGCCGGAAACCCCGCTGCGCCGGAACCATCCCCTCCCCCCAATGGGATGGCCCGGCACCACAGGGGCGGGTGACGCCACTATCCCCCTCGGCGCCACCCGCCCCTGTCCTCTTTCCGATCCTTTCCGGCAGGCCCAACCCGGCTCGCGTCGCGCCCCAGGAACAACCCTGGGCCCGAAGCGGCGCCGGGCGTCTGCCGTTCATGCCGCGAGACCCGGCCCCCAGCAGGGGGGAACCGGGCTTTTGGCGTTTCCTCTCAACCTTCCCGCACGGAGAAGATGCGTGGGTCAGATCGATGCCGCTTTCGTGAAGCAGTTCGAGGCCGAGGTGCACGAGGCCTACCAGCGCCAGGGCAGCAAGCTGCGCCCGACCGTGCGCTCCAAGACCGGGGTGCGCGGTGCCTCCACGGTCTTCCCCCGCGTCGGCAAGGGCACGGCCGCGGCCAAGTCCCGCGCTGGCCAAGTGCCGCTGATGAACCTCGACCATGCGACGGTCGAGTGCTTCCTGCAGGACTACTATGCCGGCGAGTGGATCGACCGGCTGGACGAGGTCAAGCTTTCCTTCGACGAGCAGACGGTGGTGGCCCATGCCGGCGCCTATGCGCTGGGCCGCAAGACGGACGAGCTGATCATCGCCGCCCTGGACACCGCGGCGCAGACCGCCTCGGGCACCGGGACGGGGCTGACGGACGCGGACGGGTTGACCCTCGCCAAGGTGCTGCGCGCCTTCGAGATGCTGGGCGCGGCGGATGTGCCCGATGACGGCCAGCGCTATGCCGTGGTCGGCTGGAAGCAGTGGTCGCAGCTGCTGCAGATCGAGGAATTCGCCAGCTCCAGCTACATCGGCGAGGCCGACCTGCCGTGGAAGGGCACCCAGGCCAAGAAGTGGCTGGGCGCGACCTGGCTGCCGCATTCCGGCCTGACGCTGGATGGGGCGGTGCGGAACTGCTTCTTCTACCACCGCACCGCAGTGGGCCATGCGGTGGCGCAGGAGGTCACCACCGACATCACCTGGCATGGCGACCGCGCGGCGCATTTCGTCAACAACATGATGAGCCAGGGCGCCGTGCTGATCGACCCGACCGGCGTGGTGCGGATGCGCGCGGCGGAGTGAGGGCCGCGATCCCGGCCGGCTCCTGCTCCAGCCGGCCCGGGACGCGGCGCGGGGCGGGCTGAGGCCCGCCACAGGGCGCAGCGGCCACCGCCGGACAGGGCAAGGGACGGCTTCCGGCCTCCCTTCCCCCCGGGGGGCCGCCGCGCATCGTGCCGGGGGGCGGCTTCCGGCCATCCTCCGGCGTGGTGACGCACGAACCCCGGGAACCACCGGCGGTTGCGCCAGATCCCTCACGGATCAGCGATTCGTGATCAAATGGACGACGGAATGTTCCGCCGATCGCGCCCCGGAGTGGCTCCGTCCGGCCCATCCCACCCCACCCTCCCCTTCTCAGGATTTCTGTCGATGGCGCTTTCCGCCCTCGTTCTCTGCTCGCGCGCCCTGCTCCGCATCGGGGCACAGCCGATTGCTTCCTTCGGGGAAGGCACGGCCGAGGCAGAGGTCGCCGCCAGCCTCTATCCGGCGGCGCGCGACGCGCTGCTCGCGGCACACCCCTGGTCCTTCGCCACCGGGCAGATGGTGCTGCCCCGTCTGCTGGACGTGCCGGTGGCGGACATGACTTACGCCTTCCAGTTGCCGCCGCGCTGCCTGCGCGTGCTTTCCGCCGGCAGCGGCCGGCGCGGGCGCGGGCTGGAATACCGGCTGATGGAGCGCCGCCTGCACGCCGACGCGCCGAGCGTGACGCTGACCTATATCTTCAGGCCGGAGGAGGCGCTTTTCCCGCCGCATTTCGCCCAGGCGCTGGTGTCGCGCCTGGCGGCGGAATTCTGCATCCCGCTGACGGAAAGCACCTCCCGCGCCGAGCTGCTGCAGCGCCTGGCCGGGAGCGACTTCCGCGATGCCCGGCTGGCCGACAGCCAGCAGGCGACGCCGCGGGCGATCGAGGACTTCCCCCTGATCAGCGTGCGGGGCTGAGCCATGCCGGACAGCCGACGCGCCAAGACATCCTTCACCGCGGGCGAACTCGCGCCCGAGATGCTGGGGCGCGGCGACACGCGGGCCTTCGACAACGGGGCCCGCATGCTCCGCAACCTGATCCTGCAACCGACCGGCGGGGTGACCCGCCGGCCAGGTCTGCGCCATGTGGCCATGCTGCCCGGCGCGGCGCGGCTGGTGGGCTTCGAGTTCAACACGGAGCAGACCTACCTGCTGGTCTTCCTGGACGGACGGATGCTGGTCTTCCTGGGGGACGAGCAGGTGGCTTCCGCCAGCGGTCCCTGGACCGCCGCCATGCTGCCGCAGCTCGCCTGGACGCAAAGCGCGGACACGCTGCTGCTGCTGCATCCCGAGATGGTGACGCAGCGCATCACCCGCACCAGCCACACCGAATGGACGGTGGCGGAGTTCAACTTCACCTGGATGCCCTATCACCGCTTCGCGCCGGAGGCGGTGACGCTGCAGGCGAGCGCGTTGGAAGGACAGGTGACCGTCGCCGCCAGCGCGGCGCTCTTCGTGGCGGCGCATCTTGGCAAGCAGCTCCGCATCGCCGGCAGGCGCCTGCGCATCCGGTCGGTGACGGATGCGCGGCACGTGGTGGCGGATGTCGAGGACCGGCTCACCACCACCGATGCCACAGCGGACTGGGACGAATCCGCCTTCGGCGCGCATGGCTGGCCGGTTTCCGCCTGCTTCCATCAGGACCGGCTGGTGCTAGGCGGGTCGCGCGACCTGCCGAACCGGCTCTGGATGTCGCAGTCCGGGGATCTCGGGAACTTCGACCTGGGCACCGGGCTGGATGACGAGGCGATCGAGTTCGGCCTGCTTTCCGACCAGGTGAACGCGATTCGCGCCGTCTTCCCGGGACGGCACCTGCAGGTCTTCACCTCGGGCGGCGAGTGGATGGTGACGGGCGCGCCCCTCACCCCGGCCTCGATCCAGATCCTGCGGCAGACGCGGGTGGGCTCCGTCACCGGGCGGATGATCCCGCCGATCGACGTGGATGGCAGCACGCTCTTCGCCGGGCGCTCCGGCACGGCGATCTACGAGTTCGCCTACACCACCGTGGAGGATGCCTATCAGGCCGGGGACCTGGCGCTGACCGCGCACCACCTGGTCCAGGACCCGCTGGACACCGCCTATGACCAGCGGCGGCGGCTGTTCCATGTGGTGATGGGCGACGGCAGCCTGGCGACGCTGACGCTGTACCGCGCCGAGGAGATCACCGCCTGGACCCGGCAGGAGACCGACGGCGCCTTCCGCGCCGTGGCCGAGCTCGAGGGCGCGGTCTGGTTCGCGGTGGAGCGCGGCGGCACGCTGCGGCTGGAGCGCTTCGACGACGCGCTCTGCACCGATGCGGCGCTGACCGGCGCGAGCGACACGGTGCGAACCGCCTGGCACGGGCTGGAGCATCTGGAAGGCCGCGACGTCAGCGTGGTCGCCTCCGGTGCACCGGCCGGGCGCTTCACGGTGCTGCGCGGCGCCGTCACCCTGCCGGAAGCAACCGGCACCGTGGAGATGGGCCTGCCCTTCACGCACCGGCTGGTGCCGATGCCGGTGGAGGCGCTGAACGCGCCCGGCATCGCCGGCGCGCCGCAGCGGCTGGTGAGCGTCACCTTCCGCCTGCTGGAAAGCAAGGCGCTGGCGGTGGATCTCGGGCGCGGCGCGCAGCCGGTGCCGCTGCGGCGACTGGACACGGCACTGCTGGACGCGCCACCGCCCGCCTTCACCGGCGACGTCACGCTGCGCGCCCTGGGCTGGCGCAAGGACGCGCTGCGGCCGCTCTGGCGCATCGAGTCCGACGAGCCACTGCCCTTCACCCTGCTTTCCGTCACGACCAACACGAGGACCACCGACTGATGTCGCAGCTCGCACCCGTGGCGGGGCTGGTGGGAACCGGCCTCTCGATCTACTCCACCGTCCACCAGGCGCAGGCGCAGAGCGCCCAGGTCAAGGCGCAGAACCGGCAGATCCAGCAGCAGGCGGCGGCACAGTCGCAGCTCGCCGCCGCGCAGCAGCAGCAGGACACGCGGGCGCGGCAGGACCAGCTCGCCGGCACCCTGGCCTCCATCCGTGCCCGCAGCGCCGCCTCCGGCCTCGATCCGAACGACGGCTCGGCGGCGGCTGTGGCCGCGGGGCTGCAGAAGGATTCGGCGCAGGACATCGCCGAGGACGACGCGGTCCGCAACGCGCGCCTCGCCGCCGGGCGGCGCAGCCTGCTGAACAACGACGGCTCGCTGACGACCTGGCTGCGCGCGGGCTCCAGCTTCGCCGGCGCGGCGAAGAGCCTGCTCGGCTGAACCCCGGCCCCCCATTCCTTCAGGAGAGCATCATGGCCGAGCATATCCGCATCGGCGACGTCGCGCCGCGCGTGCACTACATGGCCGCCGCGGGCCAGAACGTCTTCGTCTATCCCTTCCCCATCTTCGACACCTCCGATCTGGAAGTGCGGATCGACGGGCTGCTGGTCCCCTCGGGCTATGTGGTGGACGGGGCAGATGGCAGTTCCGGCGGCACCGTCACCTTCGCCACGCCGCCCGGCGAGGGCGCGCAGGTGCTGCTGCGCCGGCGCCTGACCATTGCGCGCGTCACCGACTTCCAGCCGAGTGGCCTGCTGCGCGCCTATACGCTGGATGACGAGCTGGACCGCCAGACGGCCGCCTTGCAGGAGGTTTCCGGGGATGTCGCCAACGCCATCCGCCTCGACCCCGGCGAGGCGGCGGCCCGGCTGCATCTGCCGCTGAAGACCGCCCGCGCCAACCGCGTGCTGGGCTTCGACGCGGTGGGCGACCTCGCGATCTTCTCGCGCGAGGACGCGACGCTTTCCGCCCCCTTCCCTGGCGGCATCCCGCGCTCGGTGGAGGACAAGCTGGCGGAGCGGCTTTCCGCGCGGGATTTCGGGGCGACGGGCGACGGCGTGACCGATGACGGCGCGGCCCTGCAGGCGGCGATGAACGCGGCGGCGATGGGCGGCAAGCAGCTGGTGATCGGCGAGGGCAGCTTCCGCACCACCATCCCGCTGGTGCTGCCGGGCGGCTCGCCGGGCCTGACCATGCGCGGCGCCATCCTCTATGACGGCCCCGCCGGGCAGGTGGCGCTCACTCTGGGCGACGGCGCCGGGGCACGCAACCGGAGCAAGGTCTATCGCGGGCTGCGCGTGCTGCGCGCCAGCATCGCCGACTGGAGCGACGAGGCCGATATCGGCCTCCTGCTGCGCAACCTCGACGCCTCGCTGGTGGAGATCCAGCAGGTCGAGGGCTTCACCATCGGCACGCGCACGAGCGGCGAGGCCACCGGCTTCGAGGACAGCACGCTGAACCTGGGCCGCTTCGTGAACAACCGCATCGGCCTCGACATCCATACCGGCAGCGCCGCCGGCTGGAACAACAGCATCCGCTACCTGGGCGGCCACTTCGCCAATGCCAGCGGCACCCACACCATGCTGGACCGCTACGGCATCCGCTTCTCCTGCGAGCCGGGAGCCTATAACCGCCACAACGCGCATCTCTTCATCGGCCCGGCCTTCGAGCTGCAGCGCCAGGGCACCCCCGGCACGGTGAGCGCCATCCCCTTCCTCATCCAGGCGGGCGACGAGCGCGGCATCCTGGCGCGCGGCGTGCGGATGGAAGCGTGCAGCCCCTTTGTCGCGCGCCATGCGGGCGGGGCGAACGACTGCGTCTACGAGGTCTGCTACACGGGCACCTACGGCTTCGCCGGCGCGGCGGTGGATTATACGGGCACGGCCACCCGGGCCGGCGGCACGGCGATCCCGCTGCACCAGGCCGCGGCGGCGCACGAGACGCCCCGCCTCGTGGCGGCGGCGGAGAATGTGCGGCAGCGCGCCTTCCGCCAGACGGTGGACACGGATGGCGGCACCGGCTTCGAACAGATGGCGGTGCTGTCGGGCAACCCGAACAACGCGGCGCAGACCCTGACGGGCCTGGCCTTCGCGGGGCTCGGCAGCTTCACGCTGAACGCCGACAGCGTCGGCCTGCCGACCAGCCGCGCGCTGGCCTTCGTGGTGGATTGCAGCGACTGCAAGGAATTCTTCATCGCCGCCGAGGGCACGGCGCTGCGCCCGGTGGTGATGCAGTTCGACGCCGGCGAGAACGTTCTGCTGGACACGGCACCCGTGCTGTTCTCCAACATGAACGCCGTCTGGTCCGGCAGCACGGGCAGCGTCTCGCGCTTCTGGGAAGGCAACGTCAATCTCGACAGCCCCGTCTCCGGGCTGCTGCTCAACCGGCTGCAACGGGTGACGCTGAACGCGGCGGCGAAATACGCCGCCATCGGCGTGCGCGGCGGCGACGAGACGGCGGTGCTGAAGGCGCTGCGCCTCTACTGCCCGCCGCTCCACGCGCCGACGCTGATCTATGGCGGCAGCCGCAAATGGGGCACGCGGGAATACACGGTCACGGATACGGGGTGGACGGTGCCCTCGCTGGCCGCCGGCGCCACCACGGCACGCGATGTGACACTGCCAGGCGTACGGCAGGGCGATTTCGTGCAGGCAAGCTTTGCCAAGTCCTCCGGCTTCCAGACCGGCGGCGTGGTCTTCCTGTCAGGTGCCGGCGGCACGGCTAGCATCAACCAGGTACGGGTGACGGCGCAGAACATCAGCGGCGGTACCATCGAGGTCGGTGCCGGCACGCTCTACCTTCGCGCCGTCAAGCCACGGGTATGAGCATGCCGGGCCGGACATCGCCATGAGCAGCGACGGCATCCTCCCGCCGGAGGAACTCCACGCGGCGATCCGCCGCGTGGTCGCGGATTACGGTGCCTTCGTTGCGCGCGAGCCCATGCCGGGCGCGCACGAGGACCCGAAGGGCTTCGCCGCGCACCATGCCGCCGCGAAGACCGCCCTCGCCCATCTGGAGCATCTGCTGAAGCTGGCCCGCGCCAGCCTCGCCACGGCATCGGCGGGGGAGGACGTCCAGACCCTGCTCACCCAGGCCCGCGCCGAGATCGCGGCGGAAGGAGAGGATGACGACGGCCAAGACACGGGCGACGAGAGCGCCTGAACCACCCGGACATGCCCCCGGGCCGGACTTCCTGGAATTCGCCTGGGTCTGGAACGCCCGGCTCGGCCAGGCCACGCCGGGCATCCACCGCCGCATCGCGCGCTGGTTCGACGCGCGGCGCAGGGATGGCGACGGGCGGCTGCTGCTGATGGCCTTCCGCGGCTGCGGCAAGTCCACGCTGGTCGGGCTCTGGTGCGCCTGGACCCTGCTGCGCGACCCGCAGGCGCGCATCCTGGTCCTGGCGGCGGATGCGGCATTGGCCACGCGCATGGTGGCCAATGTCCGCCGTATCCTGACGCGGCACCCGCTCTGCGCGCATCTGCTGCCGGACGGCCCGGGCGAATGGGCCGCCGACCGCTTCACCGTGCGGCGCGAGGGCGCGCTGCGCGATCCCTCGATGCTGGCGGCGGGCATCCTGGGCAACATCACCGGCTCCCGCGCCGACGTGATCGTCTGCGACGATGTCGAGGTCGCCGGCAACTGCGACACGCCCACCCGGCGTGCCGAGCTGCGGGAACGGCTCGCGGAGACGGAGTTCGTGCTGACCCCCGGCGGCACGATCCTCTATGTCGGCACGCCGCATTGCGCGGAAACGCTCTACCTTCCTCCGGGTGATGAGCGCGCCTTCCTGCGCGGCTACCACCGCCTGCGCCTCTGTCTCTTGATCACATCTACGCACAGCTCCACCGTAAGGCGA
>NZ_BDLP01000155.1:0-10019 GCF_001950415.1 Roseomonas sp. TAS13 | reverse complement strand
CCTTACGGTGGAGCTGTGCGTAGATGTGATCAAGAGACAGGCTGGTGGAGAGCCTGGCCCCCGAGGTCATCCGCGGCGCGGTGATGGCGGCGCGGCTGTCCGGCCTGCCGGTCTCGGTCTCCACCGGCGGCTGGATCATGGGCGACGATGCCCGCCGGCGCGCCATGATCGCCTCCTGGGCGCTGCTGGGCGAGGGCCGTCCCGAGGAGGCTTCCATCAACCTTTCCGAACCCGACGCCCCGGCGGTGATCGATGCCCTGCATGCCTCGGGCATCGGGGTGGAGGCGGGGCTGGCCTCGGTCCAGGACGCGGAGCGCTTCCTGGCGCTGGACCGGGGCTGCCGGCGGGTGCTGGTCGAGGTCCCGGACCTGCCGCCGGACCAGGCCGTGCCGCTGGCGAAAGCCATCCTGGGCCGGCTGGACGCCGCGGGGCATGGGGCGGAGCGCCAGTTGCACGGTGAAGGACGTTCCGTCTGGCCCTGCTTCGACCTCGCCGCCGAGCTGGGGCTGATGGCCCGGCTGGGCCTGGAGGACGGGACGGATCTGCCGGACGGGCGGCGGGCCGACGGCAATGTGGCGCTGATCCGGGCCGGGTTGGCCCGCGCCGCCCGGCGGGCGTGACACCGGCCCCGGACCATCGCCGCCGGCGGCCGGGGCTCACTCCCCGATCAGGTGCAGCACCATCTCCCGCCGGTGCGGCGCCGCGCGGTGCTCGAACAGGTAGATCCCCTGCCAGGCGCCCAGGACCGGCCTCCCATCGGCGACCGGCACGGAAAGCTGGGTCTGCGTCAGCGCGGCGCGCAGATGCGCCGGCATGTCGTCGGGCCCCTCGTCGTCATGCCGGTACAGGCCCCGCGCCTCGGGCGCGATCCGCCGGAAGAAGGCCTCCAGGTCTTCCCGCGCATCGGGCGAGGCATTCTCCTGCACCAGCAGCGAAGCGGAGGTGTGCCGGCACCAGAGGGTGAGAAGCCCGGTCCCGATCCCCTGGCCCGCCACCCAGCGGCGGATGGCGGCGGTGATCTCGACCAGCCCGGCGCCGGGGGTCTCGACCAGGAGCGTATGGAGGGCCTGCCGCATGTCACCGGCCTTGGAGGACTGGAGCGGATCGCCCCGGGAGAAGAGGATCAGGCCCGGGCCGGCTGGCCCGTTGCCTGCGCCCGCCGCTCCGGGATCGGGAAGATGCGGTCATAGGCGAGATTGAAGACGAAGGCATAGGCCACATAGAAGCCCGCGATCGCGATATCCATGACGAAGGCCTCCACCAGGCTGATCCCGAGATACCAGGCGATGGCCGGCAGCAGCGCCACCAGCAGCCCGGCCTCGAACAGGATGGCGTGCAGGACGCGCAGCGGCAGCGTCTTCTCCACCCGGCCCCGCAGGGCCAGCATCGCCCGGTCGAAACCCAGGTTGTAGAGATAGTTCCAGAGCGCGGCCGCGAAGACGCTGCCGACGCCGATGACCCCCATCTTCTCGACCGACAGGCCGAAGAGCCACGAGCCCAGCGGCAGGACCAGGGCGAGGCCGACAATCTCGAACAGGATGGTGTGACGGATGCGATCCGCTGTGCTGCGCATGGAGGACCCTTTGTGCGACTGGCGTTGTTGCGGGGTTTCTATCGCCTTTCCTGCCATGGAAAAGTTGGCTGCCATCGTTCTGGACGATAGGTTGAAGCCATGAGTGTTTCCCTCGACCAGCTCCAGGCCTTCGTGGCCGCCGCCGAGACCGGCTCCTTCTCCGCCGCCGCCCGGAAGCTGCGCCGGGCGCAGTCGGTGGTCAGCACCCATGTCGCCAATCTGGAAGCAGATCTCGGGCTGGAACTCTTCCGCCGAGAGGGCCGCAACCCGAGCCTGACCCGTGCCGGGCAGCGGCTGCTGCAGGAGGCGCGGGTGGTGCTGGAGCGTCGGGAGCACCTGATCGGCGTGGCGCGCAGCCTGGAGGAAGCGGTGGAGGACCGGCTGGTCCTGGCCATCGACGAACTCTATCCGGAAAACGCGCTCGGCAGCCTCTTCGCCGACTTCGCCCGGCATTTCCCTTCCGTGGAGCTGGAGATCCTGTTCTCGCTGATGGAGGATGTCAGCCAGCTCGTGCAGGAGGGAAAGGCCGATCTCGGCATCCAGTGGCGGCCGGAGGTGCTGCCGACCGAGCTGGGCTTCCACACGCTGGGCTGGGTGCCGCTGAAGCTGGTCTGCGGCCGCGACCACCCGCTGGCCAAGGAGCGGGTGGAATGGGAGGAGCTGAAGCGCCACCGCCAGATCATGCTCGCCACCCGCAGCGAGAGCCGGGAGAAGAGCCGCCTCCGCGTTGCTGCCGAGGTCTGGTGGGTGGAAAGCCACTGGGTGATCCTGGAATTCGTGAAGCACGGCATCGGCTGGGCCTTCGCCTCCGACCACGTGATCGCCGCCTCCCCGGCGGCGCCGGACCTCGTCACGCCGGAGCTCCAGTTCGATCGCGGCGACTGGCCCGTGGCGCTGGAGATGGTCTGGCACAAGCAGCGCCCCTCCGGCCCCGCCGCCGCCTGGCTGCGGCAAAGGCTGGCGGCGGAACGCATCGGGGCGCGGGCCCCAGCCTGAACGGCTTCCGGCCGCCGGGCGGCCCGGACGGGATCGCCGCCTGCGCGGGAGGCGCAGCCATCCGGCCGCCGGCACGTTTCCCCGCCGGGCGGAGCTCATCGGGCCGCCGGATGCAGGGAGATGCGGGATGGCAACGGGACGTGGCGGCAAGGACGCCTATACGGACAAGCAGAAGCGCCAAGCCGAACATATCGAGGAGAGCTACGAGCACCGCGGCGTACCGGAGAAGGAGGCCGAGGCGCGGGCCTGGGCCACGGTGAACAAGCAGGATGGCGGCGGCAAGAAGAGCGGTTCGGGGCGTGGCCACGCCGTCTCGCATGAACCGTCGCACAAGGGCGGCCATCTGGGCGGCGAAGCCTCGGCCTCCCGCCCGGCCAGCGAGCGCTCCGCCTCCGCGAAGAAGGCCGCGGAAACCCGGCGCCGGAACGCGGAGCACGGGACGCAGCATCACTGAGCAGCACCACTGGACTGGCACGGCAGGTCCGGCCAGACCCTCGGTGCCCCCGGGGATATCCCCGGGGATCGGTACGGATCGCTATTCCGCCATGGGGACGGCCAGCACGCTCTGGCGGAAGCTCTCCTGCGCCTCGGTGAAGCCGGCATGCACATCGTCGGCCGCCAACGTCAGGCTTTCCGCGGACAGCAGCACCCGCAACTGCCCATCGTTCCATTCGCGCGGGCGCCCGCGCTTGGCCAGTCCATGGACCAGTGCGCGTGCCACCCGCATGACCATGCTGCGCTCGGCGATCTCGGTCGCGGCGGCCTGCACCGCCGGGGCGACCTCCTCGCTGTCCTCGCTGCCGGTCAGCATGGAGGCCATCACCGCCACCGCCGGATAGGTCAGGTTGATGTGGAGCTGGTGGCTTTCCGGATAGTAGCAGGCGGCGCGGAAGGTCAGCCCGGCATCGGCCACCTCGGCGGCACCGCGCAGCAGGAACAGGGCGGGCGCGGTCTCGATCACCACCGGGCGAGGGGCCGGCGGCGCCACCGGCGTCGCGGGGGGCGGCATGTCCTCCGTGCGCGGGCGGGGCGGGCGGCGGCGCGCGACGCCCAGGCTCCGCAGCAGCTCCCCCATCTCCTGCTGCGCCTCGGCCACCAGGGCGGCGGAGGGCGAACTGCCGGCCAGGATCTCCTTCAGCCAGCCCGGCTGGTGCTCGGCGATGAGGGGGGCGAGATCGGCCAGCCGCACCTGCGCCTGCGCGCCGCCGCGGTAGCGCAGGAACTCGCGATAGCCTTCCGCCTGCACCGGATGGTCCGAAGGCAGCTCCACCAGGATGGAGACATGCCGCGCGCCCACCGGCACGCCGAAGCTCGGCGCCTCGCGCCGCCACTGGGCGCCGCGCATCACCGCGAAGATCTCGTCGCGGAAGACGATGCCGGCCATGCCTTCCGCATTCTCCAGGCCGGAGGGCTGGCTGAGGTTGGCCCCCGGCTTGTCCGGATGCGGGGCGTCGTAGGCATAGTGGATCACGACGCCATCCGGCAGCGCCACGCGCTCGTAGTGCGGCAGGGCGGCGAGCCGCTGCTCCAGGCTGCGGAGCGCATAGCTGGCGGTGACCGGATGGATGCCGGGCTGCAGCAGCACGCTGCCGCCGGGCAGGAAGCGGAAATAGCGGCCGCCGATGGTCTCGATGAGCCAGTTGGCCGGGCTGCGCGGATGGCCGTCGAAGGGATCGGCCACGGTGTCCTGCTCCGCCCGGTTGCCGAGCAGAACCACCTCGGTCCAGTCGCTCGCGGTGTCCCGCCCCTCGGCCCGGGCCAGTCCGGTGACCTCGACGATCTCGGTCAGGCGGCCGTCCGGGGCGGGCTGGTGCAGGCGGCCATAGGTGCCGCCCCGCTTGCCCAGCACCACCTCATGCACCACCCCGTCGCGGCAGGAGCGATAGCGCATCCCATGCTGGTTGGAGGGCAGGGAGGCCACCTTGGCACCCATGCCGAAATTGGCGTCGAGCCCGTTCACCTTGTTGATCGAGGCGGCGATGTCGCACATCCGGTAGAGTTCCGCCGCGGTCAGCCCCCGTCCGGCATTCCACAGGGCCAGCTTGCGCGCCCCATCGACCGTCAGGGCCGAGAATTCCACCCGCCGCTCCCCGTCCGGCGCGCTCTGGGCGGCCTCCAGCGCGTTCTGCAGCAGTTCCCGGATCATCATCGACTTCGGGCACCGCTCGATCATCGCCGCGACAAGAAAGTCTTCGTTGCCGACCCGCAGCCTCGTGATGG
Organism: Roseomonas sp. TAS13; assembly: GCF_001950415.1. Classification (NCBI taxonomy): domain Bacteria; kingdom Pseudomonadati; phylum Pseudomonadota; class Alphaproteobacteria; order Acetobacterales; family Roseomonadaceae; genus Roseomonas; species Roseomonas sp. TAS13. The sequence continues at coordinate 5,230 of NZ_BDLP01000155.1, read as the reverse complement.
TGCTCATCTCAGCCCTGTCCACCTATGGTTGCTGCGTCGCATCATACACAACAAGGCTAAGCGTATCGAGGGTTGATTCAGTCCGCGTTAAACAATGACTTCCGGTTGTGGAAAACCCTCCCCACCCGGTGGCAGATGGGCCAGGAAGCGCAGCTTCAGGGGGGAGATGTCGGCCGGGCGGTGTACGATGGCGAGGCCGGTATGCGCCTCGCTCCCCTCCAGCTCCAGCAGCGCCACCCCCGCCATTCCGATCCGCCGCAGGACCGCCGGCACCAGGCTGACCCCGAAGCCGGCGGCCACCAGCCCCAGGATGCTGGTGGCGTTGTTCACCCGCAACTCGATCCGGGGCGTAAACCCGGCCCCCTGGCAGAGCTGCCAGAGCCGATGCCCCAGCCCCATGCCCTGTGGGTCGCGCAGGGCGATGAAGGGCTGCTCCGCCAGCGCCTCCAGCGGCAGCGGCCGGGGCAGGCGCTCCGCCAGGGAGGGCATCACCGCCGCCAGAAGCGCGTCGCGGCTGAAGGGCCGGGCCTGGTATTCGGGCGGCAGGATGCCCACCGGCTCCCGCACCACGGCCAGGTCCAGGCGCCGCTGCTCCAGTGCGGGCAGCTGGTCCTGCACCGAGATCTCCTGCAGGTCGATCCGCGCATCGGGCACGGAACGGCGGAAGGCCGAGAGCAGGGTGGGCAGTTCCGGCCCCAGCATGGCGGTGTTCACGTAGCCGATGCTGATCTCGCCGAGTTCGCCCCGGGCGGCGCGGCGGGCGACATGCACCGCCCGCGCCTCCTGCTCCAGCGCCGCCGCGGCTTCGGGCAGAAAGGCCGCCCCCGCCTCGGTCAGCGCGATGCCGCGCCCGACGCGGCGCAGCAGCCGCGCCCCCACCGATTGTTCCAGGGCCCGGATCTGCTGGCTGAGGGCAGGCTGCGCGATCCCGAGGCGCTCGGCGGCGCGCCCGATATGCAGCTCACGGGCGGCGGCGACGAAGCATTCGAAACGGCGGTTGGTCATCCGGGTCATTCATAACTTATAACTTATGGATTCCGCGAGTCTGCCTCGTTGATCCCCGGCCGCCACGGGTGCAAGCCTGTGGCCTGGACCGGCGTCCGCCGACGGCGACCGGCGGGGTCTGTCAATGCCCCGGAACAGAAGCAACCAGCAGGGAGGCGTCGATGCCCGACGGCCATAAGCAATTGCTGAACCGCGACAGCCTGCGGCGCGCCGCGGCGCCGGAATTCATGATGCGCAACCGTGCCATCCATCCGCCGGCCTATACGCCGACCTACAAGACCAGCGTCGCCCGCTCCCCGCGCATGCCTCTCGTCTCGCTGCAGAACTCGCTGTCCGAGGTGACCGGCCCGGTCTTCGGCCATGGCGACATCGGCGAGCTGGATAACGACCTGATCCTGAACTACGCCAAGACGGGCGAGCCGATCGGCGAGCGCACCATCGTCCATGGCCGCGTGGTGGACGAGAACGGCCGCGGCGTCGGCGGCACGCTGGTGGAGTTCTGGCAGGCCAATGCCGGCGGCCGCTACCGCCACAAGAACGACACCTACCTCGCCCCCATCGACCCGAATTTCGGCGGCTGCGGCCGCACCGTGACGGATGCGGACGGCTACTACGTCTTCCGCACGGTCAAGCCCGGTGCCTATCCCTTCCGCAACTACGTCAACAGCTGGCGCCCGGCGCATATCCACTTCTCGCTCTTCGGCAGCGGCTTCGCGCAGCGTCTGATCACCCAGATGTACTTCGAGGGCGATCCGCTGATCCCGCACGACCAGATCCTGGGCACCGTCCCGGACCTGGCGGCCCGCGACCGCCTGATCGCGCGCCTCGACATGAATGCCGGCGTGCCGCTGGACTCCCTGGCCTACCGCTTCGACATCGTCCTGCGCGGCCAGCGCTCCACGCTGTTCGAGAACAAGCTGCAGGGGAACTGAGCGCCCATGTTCAACGTCAACGCCCCGGCCTCCTTCCTCCAGGAAACGCCGTCCCAGACCGCCGGCCCCTATGTGCATATCGGGCTGATCCCGCACCAGGCGGGCTTCGACATCTTCGAGAAGGACTTCAGCAACACGCTGGTGACGCCCGAGACCCAGGGCGAGCGCATCACCATCGAGGGCCGCGTCATCGACGGCACGGGTTCGCTCTGCAAGGACATCCTGCTGGAGATCTGGCAGGCCAATGCCGCCGGCAAGTACGACCATGAGGCCGACCAGCAGGACAAGCCGGTGGACCCGGCCTTCCGCGGCTGGGGCCGCACCGGCACGGCCTTCGACACCGGCGTCTATACCTTCGAGACGATCAAGCCCGGCAAGGTCGCCGGCCGCGCGGGGCGGGGCGAGATGGCGCCGCATGTCAACTTCTGGGTCGCGGCGCGCGGCATCAATATCGGCCTGAGCACGCGCATGTACTTCTCCGACGAGGAGGAGGCGAACAGGAAGGACCCGGTGCTCAACATCGTCGAGCAGGCGGAGCGCCGGAAGACCCTGATCGCGCAGCGTTCCGAGCGCGACGGCAAGGTGGTCTACACCTTCGACATCCGCCTGCAGGGCGGCGCGGACGAGACCGTCTTCTTCGACGTCTGAGGTCTCCAGGCGGCCGGCCCCTCCTGGGCCGGCCGCCCCCTCATTCCCGCCGGTCGTGCGACAGCGGCCGGCTCGCCGCCAGGAGACGGTTCTGCAAGTGGCGGATAGCCAGCATCGCCGCTTCCGCGACGTCGTGGAACGCCATTCGGACATGCGCGAACTGGGCGGAGCCAGCCTGCTGCAAGGCTTCGTCGTGAATCCTCTGCTGGGTCAGGATCGCCTGATTGAGAGTTCGAATGACCAGACGCATCGTTTCTCTTCAGCTTCTCTCAGAAGCGAAGATGAGCATGGTTCCAGGATTCGAAGCAATAACTGAAAATCGTCTCATTAAAGGGACTATCCTCCCATCCTGGACGGAGGAGAGGGAGCCGGGGGAGGCATGCGCCTTCCCCGGCCCGGCGCTAGGGCGCGCTGGCCTTGTCGAGCAGCGCCGTATCCTCGGCGGATAGCTTGAGCGTGGCCGCCTTCAGCAGGTCCTCCAGCTGTTCCAGCCGGGTGGCGCTGGCGATCGGGGCGGTGACGCCGCCGCGGTTGGCCAGCCAGGCAATGGCGACCTGCGCCTGGGTGACGCCATGGCGGGCGGAAACCTCGTCCAAGGCGCGCAGCACGGCGAGTCCCCGGGGGTTCAGGTACTTCTTCACGCCGCCGCCGCGTGGGCTCTGCCCCAGATCCTCCTCGCTGCGGTACTTGCCGGTGAGGAAGCCGGCGGCGAGCGAGAAATAGGTGATCACGCCGATCCCCTCCTCGTAGCAGAGCGGCTGCAGCTCCTCCTCGAACCCCTCGCGCTCCACGAGGTTGTAGTGCGGCTGCAGGCTCTCGTAGCGCGGCACGCCCAGCTCGGCGGCGGCGGTCAGCGCCTCGCGCAGCCGCGCGGCGGAATAGTTGGAGGCGCCCACGGCCCGCACCTTGCCCTCGGCGATCAGCTCGGCATAAGCGCCCATGGTCTCGGCGAGCGGCGTGCCGGGGTCGTCGAAATGCGACTGGTAGAGGTCGATGTAGTCGGTGCGCAGGCGCTTCAGCGAATGCTCCACCTCCTTCCTGATCCAGTCGCGGCCAAGGCCCTTGCCCTGGCCCGGCATCTCGCCGCCGACCTTGGTGAGGATCAGCACGTCGTCGCGCCGGCCGCGCCGCTTCAGCCACTGGCCGATGACGTTCTCGGATTCGCCCCCGCTATGGCCCGGTGCCCAGTGGGAATAGATGTCGGCCGTGTCGATGGCGTTGAATCCTGCCTCCACCAGCCGGTCGAGCAGGCGGAAGGAGGTGGTCTCGTCCGCCGTCCAGCCGAAGACATTGCCGCCGAAGACCAGAGGCGGGAGCGTGAGGCCGGATCGGCCGAGCGGGCGTCGTTCCATGGTCCTGTCCTTCCGTTGTCGCGGCCCGCCCGTCCGGGTTCCCGTGATGCCATCGGCGGTGGGGCCAGCCCGCGGGCCGCAGGGGAGCATGCCCGGGGGCCGGGAGGGCATGGCTCCGACCGGCTGCGCCGGGCCTGCACAGCCAGCATCCCTCCGCCAGCCCGGCTTGGCCAGCCCGCTTCCGGTCACAGGGCCGGGGGGTTCAGCCCTCCAGCTTCACCCCGGTCAGCCGCACCATCTCCCGCCAGCGGGCGACCTCCTGCTTCTGGAAGGCCGCGAATTCCCCCGGCCCCTGCGGGGCGAGGGTGAAGCCGGCATTCCGCAGCTTCTCCCCCATCGCCGGGTCCCGCACCACGCCGAGCATGGCCCCGGCGATCCGCTCCACCACGGGTGCGGGGGTCTGCGCCGGTGCGAAGAGGCCGAACCAGGCATCCACGAAGGGCTCGGGCTGCCCGGCCTCGGTGGCGGTGGGGATGTCGGGGAAGTCCGGCAGGCGGGCCGGGGCGCCGATGGCCAGGGCGCGCAGCTTGCCGTCGCGCACCAGCGGCGCGACCGAGGGGAAGGTGGCGGTGTAGAAATCCACAACCCCGGTCATCGTGTCGGTCGCCGCCGGGGCGGCGCCGCGATAGGGCACGTGGACCGCCCGCATCCCCGTGCGCCGAACCAGCGTCTCGCTGATCACATGCGAGGCGGAGCCGGCCTGGGATGAGGCATAGCTCAGCTCCTCCCGCCGCCCGCGCCCGATCAGCTCCGCCAGGCTGCGCGAGGGCGAGTCCGCCCCGACCACCAGCGCATGGTGGACCGTGCCCAGCCGCGCGACGGGGGTGAAGCTCTCGAGGACGTCGTAGGGCAGGTTCGGCATCATCCACTGGTTCGAGGCGTGGGTCTGGTTGTGGCCCAGCACGATGGTGTTGCCGTCGGGCGCGGCGCGGGCCACGACCTCGCTGCCGATCACGCCGCCGGCACCGGGCTTGTTGTCCACCACCACGATGCGGCCCAGGGACGGATGCACGCCTTCCGCCAGGACCCGGGCCAGGATGTCGGTCGGGCCGCCCGGCGGGGCGGGCACCACGAGATGCAGGGGCGGCGCGCCCTGGGCCCGGGCGGGGCGGGACAGGCTGGCGGCGATGGGGCCGAGGGCGGCCAGGGCCCGCAAGGCGCTGCGGCGATGGATCATGTGGACGTGTCCTCCTCCAGCCCGCAACAGGCCTCCGGCACCCGGCCGGGTCAAGAGCCGGGGGAGGGTGCCCGGGGAGGGTGCCCGGGGGGAGGCCGAGGAGGGTGCCCGGCAGC
>NZ_BDLP01000154.1:0-10080 GCF_001950415.1 Roseomonas sp. TAS13 | reverse complement strand
TTCCGACGCCTCGTCCGCGACTATGAACGCCTGCCCGAAACACTCGCAGGCCTCCATCTCGTCGCCTTTGCTTGCCTCATGCTCAAGCACCTCACCTCAATCACCCAGGTCCACAACAGCCTCTAGGCAGACCGCCAGCGGCAGCAGCGGCAGTCCGCCACTGTCCAGGCCCGGATGGACCGTGCCCGGAACAGCCAGGCCCGGCGCGAGGACGAACGCCGCCCCCGCGAAGCCGAGACCGATGCCAAGCCAGCGACGCGGCCCGACTGCCTCGTCGAGCAGCGGGATGGCCAGCGCGGCAGTCAGCAGCGGCTGCAGGCCACCCACCAGCGCGGCGATCCCCGCCGGCAGGCCATGACGCACCGACCAGAAGACGCCGAAGAGATAGGCGCCTTGCATCAGCACTCCGCATAGCAGCGCCGCGCCCCAGGCGCGCGCCGACCGGGGCCACGGGGCGCCGGCGGCCAGGGCCAGCAGGGCGAAGACGACGGCGCTCAGGGCGAAGCGCAGGGTCAGGAAGGCCAGCGGCTCCGCATAGGGGCCGACGAAACGCGCCAGCACGAAGCCGGTGGCCCAGATGCCTACGAAGAGGAGTGGCGCGATGCCGTCGAGCCGGTTCACGCCGCCCTGGCCTGCGACGGGGAGGGACCGGACGGCCCGCCCGCCGATTGCAGGGCATCGAAGCCGTGGATCCAGCCGAAATCCTCGGGAAAGCACGCCATGCGCCGATCGCGCTCCGCCAGGCCGGGCCCATCGGGTAGGTGCAGCAGCGCGTTGGTGATCCAGGAACTGCGCTGGATCTTGCGCGTGCGGGCCCGGCGCAGCGTCTCGTAGCGCAGCAGGACCGTCTCCATAGCCTCGCCGCGCCCCAGGAGTTCCGCCAGGGTCAGGGCATCCTCGATGGTGGTGTTCGCACCCTGTCCGTGATGGGGCAGCATGGCATGCGCGGCATCGCCCAGCAGAACCGCCTGCCCGCGCGACCAGCGCGGCAGCGGCCGGGTGACGAAGAGGCCCCAGCGCGCGTAATGGGTGGCGGCACCGATCATCTCGGTCACGGCGGGATGCCAGCCATGGAAGGCCGCCAGCGCCTCCTCCCGTGAGGCCTCGTCCAGCCAGGCGTCGCGGCGCGGCCAGGGGCACGGCCCCTCGGTCACGGCGAAGAAGTTGACATGTCCGCCCCCGCCACCGATCGCGTAGTGCAGGAGATGCGCCCCCGGCCCCATCCAGAACTGGATGGCCTGCGGGTCCGGCAGCGAGGGCAGGCGATCCACCGGCACGATGCCGCGGAAGGCACTGGTGCCGGAATAGAGTGTCTCCTCGCGCCCCGTGATCCAACGACGCAGGATGGAACGAACGCCGTCGGCGCCGATCGCCAGATCCGCCTCGGCGACATGCCCGTTGGCGAAGCCCAGGCGCAGCACCGGTCCCGCTTCCTCGACCGAGGCGAGGCGGTGCCCCAGATGCAGGCCCTCTCCGCCCAGGGCGCCGCTCAGGACCTTCTGAAGGTCGGCGCGGTGGATGCCGAAATAGGGCGCGCCGAACCGGGCGCGGTAGGCGCCTCCCTCTCGCACCGGATGCGCGGCGATACGGTGGCCGTCGCGCCAGTCGCGATAGATCAGCTCCGTTGGCTCGGCGGACACGGCGCTGAGCGCCGGCATCAGGCCCAGCCGGTCCAGCTCCCGCGTGGCATTGGCGGAAAGCGCCACGGCCGCGCCGATCTCTGCCAGGACCTGGGCCTGCTCGTAGACCTCGGCGCGCAGCCCGCGCTGGCGTAGCGCCAGTGCCAGGGTCAGTCCGCCGATCCCGCCGCCGATGATGGCGATGCGGGGGTGCTTCCGTACCATGATCAGGACACTCCCATCCATGATATCTGCGCCGCGTTCAGGCCCGGGCGGCTTCCCGGGCCATCGCGACGTCCCGGTTGATAGAGTTCAGGCTGCCGGGCTGACCGTCACCGCCGGGGCCGCCACCCGGCCCCTGACGGAGGCCATGGCGAGCATGGCCAGGGCCGCGATGAAGGCCGGCACGGCAGCCACGCTGAACACCGTGTCGAGGCCCCAGCCCAGGGACAGCAGCACCCCGCCCACCATGGAGCCGAGCACAGATCCGATCCGCCCCACCGCATTGGCCCAGCTCACCCCGGTGCCGCGGTTGGCGGTCGGGTAGTAGGCGGCGGACAGCGCATTGAGCCCGACCTGCGCCCCAGCGACGCCGAAGCCGGCGCCGAAGATCGCGAAGACCAGCAGGCCGGGCTGCGCCGTGGTGCTGCCGAGCAGGGCGACGAAGCAGCCGGCCAGGAGATAGGACGCCGCCAGCACGCGGTGCGGCTCGAAGCGGTCCATCAGCCGGCCGATGATGATGGCGCCCACCGTGCCGCCCGTCGCCAGCGTGGCGGCCATCAGCGAGGCATTGGCGACCGAGAAGCCTGCCGTGGTGATCAGCAGCGGCAGCCAGGAGGAAAGCAGGTAGAAGACCAGCAGGCTCATGAAGAAGGCGAGCCAGAGCAGCAGCGTACCCGTGGCCAGGCCGCCGCGGAAGAGCTGCGCCACGGGTGAGCCCTTGGCCCGGCGGATGCCGGTGAAGACGGCGCCGTCCAGCAGGACGCCGGGCGCGATGCGGGAGAGGATGGCGGCGATGCGCGCGGACGGTGCATCCCTCAGCACCAGGTAGCGCGGCGATTCCGGCAGCAGCACCCAGAGCACCGATACCAGCAGCAGCGGCAGAAGGCCGCCCAGCGCCAGCAGGCCCTGCCAGCCATAGGCCGCCACGATATGCGAGGCCGCGAGCCCCGCCGCGGCGGAGCCGATGGTGAAGCCGCAGAACATCAGAGTGACCAGGGTCGAGCGCCGGTGTTCCGGGCAGAATTCCGAGGTGAGGGTGATGGCGGCCGGCATGGCGCCGCCCAGGCCAAGCCCGGTGACGAAGCGCAGCACCACCAGGGACTCGACCGAGGTGGCGAAGCAGGATGCCAGCGTCGCCGCACCGAAGAAGGCGGTGGCGCCGAGCAGCACGCGCTTGCGCCCGATCTTGTCCATCAGCGGCCCGAAGAGGAAGGCGCCGACCATGAGGCCGAACAGCCCGGCGCCGAAGAGCGGGGCGAGCTGGGCCGGCGTCACGCTCCATTGCGCGCGCAGCGCCGGGGCGATGAAGCCGATGGCCGCCGTGTCGAAGCCGTCGATGGCCACGACCAGGAAGCAGAGCGCCATGACCATGCCCTGGAAGCGCGAAACGGGATGAGTGTTGATGAGTTCCTGGACGTCGATGGATCGTGCGGTGCTCATTACCGGAAGTCCTCCTGTTTGGGGATTATCGTTGTCATCACAACCGGCAGTGGCCACGCCGCCACCCCGCGAACAGAGGTGGCGGCGCGGGGGGACGTCACGCGATCGAGGAAGGATGCCTCGCGAGCGGCGTGACGGTGATCTGCATGAAGGGAAAGAGCGGCAGGCCGGAAAGGATGGCGTGCAGCTCGTCATGGTCGGCCACGTCAAAGATGCTGACATTGGCGTAGCGGCCGGTGACACGCCAGATATGCGGCCACTTGCCCTCGCGCTGCAGCTTTTGCGAAACGGCCTTCTCCTGGGCCTTCAGCCGCTCGAAGGAATCCTTGTCCACATCGTGCGGCACGTGGATGTCCATCTGGACGCAATAGAGCATGGAAACCGTCCTTATGAGGTTCAGGCCCGCGCGTAGCGGCGCAGCTTGTCCTGATCGAGGGTGACGCCGATGCCGGGGCCGGAGGGGAGGTGGATGTGGAAATCCTCGAAGCGCAGCGGCTCCGTCACCAGATCGTCGGTGAGGATCTGCGGCCCGAAATGCTCGCAACCCCAGGCGAGGCTGCGTAGCCCGGCGAAGGCCTGCAGATGCGCCGAGGCGCCGATGGAGCTTTCCAGCAGGCAACCGCCATAGAGGCCGATCCCGGCGGCCTCGGCCACGGCGGCGACCTTGCGCGTGTTCAGCAGGCCGCCATGCTTGACCAGCTTCAGCGAAACCACGTCGGCCACGCCACGCTGCGCCACGGCCAGCATGTCATGCGCCGAGAAGACGCATTCGTCCGCCATCAGCGGCACGGAGGAGCGGCGGCGAAGCCGCGCGAGCCCGTCCAGGTCCCAGGCTGGCACGGGCTGCTCCACCAACGTGACGCCGAGCTCCGCCAGCACCGGCAGGCAGCGCAGCGCCGTGGTCTCGTCCCAGGCTTGGTTGGCGTCGACGATCAGTGTCGCGCGGCCTTCGAGCGCCATGGCGAGGTGGCGCAGCCGGGCCAGGTCGGTTGCCGGCGCCTCCGCGCCGATCTTGACCTTGAAGGTGTTGTGCAGGCGCGCGGCGATCTTGCGCTCCGCCTCCTCCACCTCCTGCACGGGGTCGCCCGAGGCCAGGGTCCAGAGCACGGGCACCCGGTCGCGCACCACGCCGCCCAGCAGCAGCGCGGCGGGAATGCCGAGGGTCTTGCCCACCGCATCCATCAGCGCCGTCTCAATGGCGGACTTGGCGGCGGTGTTGCGCTTGGCGGCGGCATCGAGCTGAATGCCGATCAGTTCGAAGCGGTCCGCCGGCAGGCCGGCGATGGCCGGAGTAAGATAGGTATCGATATTCGCCTTGATGCTCTCGACGCTTTCCTCGCTCCAGCGCGGGCCGCCGAGCGTCGCCGCCTCGCCGATGCCGGTGACGCCGTTGGCCAGCTTCACCTCGACGATGACATAGCTCTGGGCGGTGACGGACAGGGAGGAGAGCTTGTGCCGCCGCACCGTGGGCACGTCCACGATAGTGCTGCGGACCGAGGCGATGGCCAGGTCACGCCGCAGGTCGGCCGGGGCTGTGATGGGGCTGTCGAGCATGGGCATAACCTTGGAAAGGGGAGGCCGTGGGGACCCGGCCGCCGCAACAGGGCGGCCGGGTGGCGGCGTCACGCGGCTGCGGCGTGGACGCGGTGGATCTCCGTGCTGGGCGCGGCGGCCGCCTCGCGGTTGAGCACGAAGTCGAAGCTGATCTCGGCGAAGGGCGCGTTCAGGCCGCGCTTATGGACCTCGGTCGGGTCGTCGATGCGGCGGACGGGCGGGATCAGATCGTCACGCGTGGCGAAGGCGAAGTCGTCATGCAGGTACTTGTCGCCATCGATGTTGATCTGCGTCGTCAGCTTGCGGAAGCCCGGCGCGGTGACGAAGAAGTGGATATGCGCCGGCCGGTTGCCGTGACGGCCGAGATGGTTCAGCAGTTCCTGCGTCGGCCCTTCCGGCGGCAGGCCATAGCCCGAGGGCAGGATGGAGCGGAAGCGGTAGCGGCCCTCGGCATCCGTCTCGATGCGGCGGCGGAGATTGTACTTCTCCTGCGACGGATCGAAGAAGGAATAGCCGCCCAGGGTATTGGCGTGCCAGACATCGACGATGGCGCCGGCGACGGGGTTGCCGTCCGCGTCCCGCACCTGCCCGTCCATGAACAGGACCTCGCCCTGCTCGTTGCCGTCGTCGAGCCGTGCCTCGCCCTTGCAGAGCGGTGCACCGGCGATATACAGGGGCCCCTCGATGGTGCGCGGCGTGCCACCCTCGATGCCGGCCTTGCGCTCGGCCTCGTCCATGCGGATGTCGAGGAAGGTTTCCAGCCCGAGCCCGGCCACCAGCAGGCCGCCCTCGTTCGCCTGCCCCACCCGGGTCAGGTAGTCGACGGCGGACCAGACCTCGTCCGGCTGCACGTCGAACTCCTCGATGATCTTGAAGACATCGGCAACGATGCGGTTGATGATCTTCTTCATCCGCGCATCGCCATTGGCCTGCTCGAAGCCGCTGAGCTTGGTCAGCAGCGTCTGCACCTCGGGCATCGCCATCACGCTGTCAGTCATTGTCCTCTTCCTCCTGTTTGGCCGCCCGCACAGTGGCGGGATTGGCGGTCTGTCAGCCGGGATCGCCGCCCGAGACGGGCAGGGTGACGCCGGTGATGTAGGAGGCATCGTCCGAGGCCAGGAACAGGATGGCGGCAGCCTGCTCCTCGGTCGTGCCGTAGCGGTGCATGAGGCTGGAGGAGAGGGTCTGCTCCACCACCTCGCGGAACCAGGCCTTCTCCTGCTCCCCGATCTCCTGCAGGTTGCGCGGGATGCGGCGCGGCGGCGCCTCGGTGCCGCCGGGGGCGATACCGCAGACGCGGATGTTGTGCGCGGCATATTCCATGGCGAGGCAGGCGGTGATCGCGTTCACCCCGCCCTTCGCCGCCGCATAGGGCACGCGGTTGACGCCACGCGTGGCGATGGAGGAGAGGTTGACGATCACCCCGCCTCCTGCCGAGACCATGGCCGGGAGCACGGCGCGGCAGCACCACAGCGTCGGGAAGAGCGAGCGGCGGATCTCCGCCTCGATCTGCGCCTCCGCGTATTCGGCATAGGGCATGGCCCAGATCGTGCCACCGACATTGTTGATCAGGATATCGACGCGGCCGAGGTGCTCCTGCGCCCGCTCGATGACAGAGGTGGCGCCGGCATAGCTCTCCAGGTCAGCGGTGACAGCCAGGGCCTTGCCGCCCCCGGCCTCGATCTCCTGCCGCAGCTCGGCGACCAGGTCCGAACGGTCCACAAGCACGACGCTGCCGCCCTCCCGCGCCAGTCGCAGCGCCGTGGCCCGGCCGATGCCCTGCGCCGCGCCGGTGACGACGGCGACCTTGCCGGTGAAGCGGCCCTCAAAGATGCGCGTTCCCATCTCAGGCTGCCTTCCGGTGGGATTCGCCGGTCGCCGTCACGGCGCCGCTGGACGAGAATTTCTCGTAGTAGAAGTTCGCGGGCGTGATCCCCTGCTCGGTGAGCCAGCCGCGTACCGCATCCACCATCGGCGGCGGGCCACAGAGGTAGATATCCACGTCGCCGCCGTTCAGGCGCTCCGGCTTGATGTGCTGCGTGACATAGCCCTTGCGCGGATGCGCGCTGGTCTCGGCCGCGACGCAGGTGGCGAAGGTGAAGCCGGCGATGCTGGCGGCATAGGCCTCCAGCCGGTCCAGCTCCACCAGGTCCGCGTCGTTGGTCACGCCGAAGACGAGATGCACCGGATGCCCGCCTGTCCCGGTCTGTTCCAGCCGCCCCAGCATGGCCAGGAAGGGCGCCAGGCCTGTGCCGCCCGCCAGGAAGAGCACGGGCCGGCGCAGGTCGCGCAGGTAGAAGCTCCCCGACGGGCCCACGATGTCCATGAGCATCCCAGGCTTTGCCTGCTCGCGCAGAAAGGTGCTCATCCTGCCCTGTGGGATGTCGCGGATGAGGAAGGAGAGGACATCCGAACCCGGCGTGGAGCTGAAGGAGTAGGAGCGCCGCTCCTCCGTCCCCGGCACCTGCACGTTCACGTACTGGCCGGGCAGGAAGGTGACGCAGCCAGCGCCCTCGAGCGAGAAGGCGATGGTGGTGTCCGACAGGCGCTCCACCTTCGCCAGACTCGCCTCGAAGCGCTGGCCCGCCGTCTTGCAGACTTCCGAGGAGGCAGCGATGCTGACCACGCAGTCGCTCTTCGGCCGCATCTGGCAGGCGAGCGCCTGGCCTTCCGCCGCTTCCTCCTCGGTCAGCGCGTCCTCGATATAGTCGCCGCCGTCATAGGTCCCGGCCTCCACGCGGCACTTGCAGGTGCCGCAGGCACCATCGCGACAGTCGAGCGGGATGTTGATGCCCGCGCGGTAGGAGGCGTCCGCCACCGTTTCTCCCGCTCCGCAATCGATGAAGCGCGTGACGCCATCCTCGAAGTTCAGGGCGATCCTGTTGCTCATGCTGTCCTCCCCTGCACTTCAGATGTGGTAGATGTCGACGACATGGTGGATGTAGTCGTTCTTCAGCACCACCTTCTTGCGGGTGATCAGCGGTTGCACGCCGCGGGTGTCGAGCGTGTAGAAGGAGGTGCCGAAGTAGGTGTCGGTCGTCTTGTAGCGGAAGCTGAGGTTCACCCAGTTGAAGCGCAGGCGGCATTCGCCTTCCGTCTGCTCCAGGATCTCCACATTGCTGATGTTATGCGAGGTGCGCGGCTCCGGCAGGCTGGTGGCGCTGGAGCGTTCCGTGCGGATACGGAAGACACGATCCTGCAGCCCGCCCTTGTTGCCGTACCAGATCAGCGAGATCTCCGACTGCGGGTCCTCGGTCAGCCCGTCGTCGTCGTCCCAGGCTGGCATCCAGAACTCGACATCTGGCGCGTAGTGGGCGAGCCAGCCGTCCCAGTCGCGATCATCCAGGCAGCGCGCCTCGCGGTACAGGAATTGCCGGACATCCTCGATGGAGAGCAGTCTCCGTCCGGCGGCAGGCGGGGCTTCGAGCGTGATGGACATGGTTTCCTCCTCAGCCCTTCGATGTTTCCAGGAGCTGGGCCTTGCGCATCTCGTCGCGCCAGTATGCGTGCTGCAGCACGAAGAGGCCCTCGTCCTCGGTGCGCAGCCCGCTCATCAGCGGCTTCAGCCCGATCGCCTCGGCGGCCTCGTCGGCGCCCTTGATCCAATGCGCCGCGCCGCGGCACATGTCGTTCCAGCGGGCATTGCGCGCCATGTAGGACATCTGGCAGGCACGGAACTCCTCCAGGTCGTCCGGCGTCGCCATGCCGGAAGCATTAAAGAAGTCCTCGTACTGGCGGATGCGGTGGGCGCGCGCCTCGGGTGCCTCGCCCTTCGGCGCGATGCAATAGATCGTGACCTCGGTCTTATCCACCGCGATTGGCCGGTAGGTGCGTATCTGCGAGGAGAACTGGTCCATCAGGTAGACGTTCGGATAGAGGCAGAGATTGCGCGACCGCTGCACCATCCAGTCGGCGCGCGCCTGGCCGTACTGCGCCGCCAGCTCCTCGCGCCGCTCCCAGTTCGGCCGATCCTGTGGATTGGCCCAGTTGGTCCAGAGCAGCAGGTGGCCATGCTCGAAGGAATAGAAGCCGCCGCCCTGCTTCGCCCAGCCACCGGCATCCATGGCGCGCACCTTGTCGCCCTGTTCCTGCTGCTTGCGCTGCTGCGTCGTGGCCGCGTAGTTCCAGTGGACCGAGGAAACATGGTAGCCGTCGGCGCCATTCTCGGTCTGCAACTTCCAGTTCCCGTCATAGATGTAGGAGGAGGAGCCGCGCAGCACTTCCAGCCCGTCCGGCGACTGGTCCACGATCATGTCGATGATCTTCGCCGCCTCGCCCAGGTGCTCGGCCAGCGGCAGGACGTCGGGATTCAGGCTGCCGAAGAGGAAGCCACGATAGGCTTCGAAGCGCGGCACCTTCGTCAGGTCATGCGAGCCATCCTTGTTGAAGCTCTCGGGATAGCCCGCGCCTTCGCCGTCCTTCACCTTCAGCAGCTTGCCGGAGTTGTTGAAGGTCCAGCCATGGAAGGGACAGGTGAAGCTGCTCTTGTTCGCCCGCTTGTGGCGGCACAGCATGGCGCCGCGATGGGAGCAGGCGTTGATGAAGGCATTCAGCTCGCCATTTCGGTTGCGGGCGATGAAGATGGGCTGCCGCCCCATATGCGTGGTGAAGTAGTCGTTCTTGTTCGGGATCTGGCTCTCATGCGCCAGGTAGATCCAGTTGCCCTCGAAGATATGCCGCATCTCCAGCTCGAAAAGCGCGGGATCGGTGAAGATGTCCCGCGCCACACGGTAGGTGCCGTTGTTGGCATCGTCTTCCAGTGCCGTATCGATCACTTGCTGCACGGAATCGAGCATCGTTTGCCTCCTTGTATGTTCTGGTCCCGGACTGCCTGGTGCGGGCGCGGTATGGCCAGCGACTCCTGGCCATGCGCCGGACCCCGCGCGAGTGCGCTAGACCGGAACGAGGGGATGCGGGATGTCGGAGCGGAAAGCGGGCCTGGGATGCCATGGCGACTTCCCGGACGATACCTGGACCATTATTTTCCTCCTGCTTCCGGACTTATTCACCGGGTGCAGCGCAGCAATCCAAGACCAAATCGGTCTCCACCATACCCAGGAGGTATCGACTGGAACTCCGGCAGATCCGCTACTTCGTGGCCGTGGCTCGTGAGCGGAACTGGGATTGACCCGGTTTGGTGGACACCCTGAAGCTTTCGCCAGAGGTGTTCCTGATGCCCAAGACGCATCCGCCGTACTCGCCTGAGTTCCGCCGTCAGATGGTTGATTTGGTCCGTGCCGGACGG
>NZ_BDLP01000153.1:0-10152 GCF_001950415.1 Roseomonas sp. TAS13 | reverse complement strand
GCCACGCTGGACCGGGCGGATACCGCCCCCCGCGGCTTCGTGCACCTCGTCGGCGCCGGCCCGGGGGCCGCCGATCTGCTGACCCTGCGCGCCCTGCGCGTGCTGGGCGAGGCCGATGTCATCGTGCATGACCGGCTGGTGCCGGAGGAGGTGCTGGACCTCGCCCGGCGGGACGCGCGGCGCATCTTCGTCGGCAAGGCCCGCTCCAACCACTGCGTGCCGCAGGACCGGATCAACGAGCTGCTGGTCTCCCTCGCCCGCGAGGGCAAGCGCGTCGTGCGGCTGAAGGGCGGCGACCCCTTCGTCTTCGGCCGTGGCGGGGAGGAGGCGGAGGCGCTGGACGCCGCCGGCATCCCCCATGCCACCGTGCCCGGCATCACCGCCGCCCTGGCCTGCGCCGCCGGAGCGGGCATTCCCCTCACCCATCGCGACTGCGCCCAGGCCCTGGTGCTCGCCACCGGCCATACCCGCAACGGCGATGTCGGGCTGGACTTCGCCGCCCTGGCCCGGCCCGGCCATACGCTGGCGATCTACATGGGCGTCGTCACCCTGCCCCGCATCCGCGACGGGCTGCTGGGCGCGGGGCTGGACCCCGCCACCCCGGCGGCGCTGATCGAGAATGGCGGGCGGGACAGCCAGCGCGTCCTGACCGGCACCCTGCCGGAACTGGCGGCGCAAGGCCCGGGCTGGAGCCAGGGCGGCCCCGCCCTGCTGATCATCGGCGCGGCGGTGTCCCGCCGCGTCGGACAGGGCGGCGGCCCGTAAGTCAGGGGATTCCGCCGCCAGCGTGCCGCTGCCCGGGCCGCTCCTTCCCTGGCGGGAGCGGGAGCCGCGCTGCCGGGCCTATTCCGCCGCCTGCCGCGCCGGCGCCCCTGGGGCACCGGGGGCCGGGCCTTCGTGCGCCTTGCGCAGCGCCAGGGCGGGCAGGGTCAGCACGAGCAGGAAGGCGCAGCACATCACCACGCCGCTCATGGTGAAGCTCATGGCGATGGCGCCGCGATAGGCCGAGGCGACGAGGTTCTGTTCGTCGGCACCCAGCCCTTCCAGCGCGCGCACGCCGTGTTCCAGCAAGGCCTGTACGTCGAGGCCCCGCACGGTCTCGGCCAGGATGCTGTTCAGCCAGGCCATCATCAGCGCTCCGGACAGCGCCACGCCCAGCGCCCCGCCCAGGGAACGCAGGAAGGACATGGAGGAGGTGGCGACGCCCAGCTCGCGCGGGTTGACCGCATTCTGCACCGAAGTGGTGATGTTCGGCATGGCCACGCCCATGCCGAGGCCGAGGACCAGCATGCAAAGCTCGAAGGCCCAGAAGGGCGCGGCGAGGCGCGCCAGGATGGCGAGGCCGCAAAGCCCGAGGGCCTCGGCGCCGACGCCCGCGATCAGAAAGGGCTTGTAGCGCCCGGTGGCGGAAACCAGCCGGCCGCCGAGGATCGAGGAGAAGATCATGCCCGCCACCTGCGGCAGCATCATCAGCCCGGCCTGGGTCGGCGTCATGCCGAGCACGAGCTGGAAGTAGAGCGGCAGGAAGACGGTCGTGCCCATCATGGCGAAGACCAGCATGGCAGAGGCCACCACGCCGGAGACATAGACGCGCTCGCGGAAGAGGTGCAGCCCGATGATCGGCTCCGGCGCCCGCCGCTCCCACAGGACGAAGGCCACGAAGAAGCCGAGGGCGGCGATGCCCAGCCAGAGGATGGGCATGGAAGCCCAGGCGAAAAGGGTGCCCGCCCAGCTCAGCAGGAGGAGCAGCGCCGTGGTGCCGGCGGCGAGCAGCCCCGCGCCGGGATAGTCGATCTGCCGGCGCTTCAGCGCGGAAGGATGGCGCAGGCCGATCGCGATCATCGCCAGCGCCGCCGCGCCCACGGGCAGGTTGACGTAGAAGACCCAGCGCCAGGAGAGCGCCTCGGTCAGCACGCCGCCCACCAGCGGCCCGGCGACGGAGCTGACGGCGAAGACGCCGGTGAAGAGCCCCTGGTAGCGGCCGCGGTCGCGCGGCGCCACCACATCGCCGACGACGGTCTGCGCCAGGGTCATCAGCCCGCCCGCCCCGAGCCCCTGCAAGGCGCGGAAGAGGATCAGCTGCAGCATGTCCTGCGCCAGACCGCAAAGCACGGAGCCGGCCAGGAAGACGGCGATGGCGAGGTAGAAGAGCCGCTTCCGCCCATACATGTCGCTGAGCTTGCCGTAGAGCGGCGTGGTGGCCGTGGAGGTGAGCAGGAAGGCGGTCACCACCCAGGACAGGTGCGAGGCCCCGCCGAGGTCGGCCACGATGCGCGGCAGTGCGGTGTTGACGATGTTCTGGTCCAGCGCCGCCAGGATCATGGTCAGCATGGCGCCGGCGATGGTCAGGCGCAGATGGCGGTTCGAGGAAACCAGGGGGGCCGCCATCGGCGCTTCCGGCGTGTTGTTCGGCGACATGAACGCTTCCTGTTCCCTTCCCATCCACCCGGCCCCCGCCGCCCACCGGGCCGCGGCCACGAGGACAGGTGTGCGCGGCCGCCGCTTCGTCCAGGGCACGCTCCCGTGACACCCTTCCCCGAGGCCGGCTCCCATGAGGAGCCAGGCGGGGCGGAACGGGAATGCCTCCGGGCGCCGGGGCGCGAGAGCCATCGCAGATGCCGCAATTCGGTCGGGGGGATGAGGCGCCAGTCCTGGCATCCGCCCCGCGCCGGCCGGGTTTCCTTCTGGAGGCGGCCCTGTGTCACGGTCAAGGCTCCGCATGCCTGCCTTGCGGGCAGGACGAGGCCACCGGCCGCTTCCTCCATTGCCCACCGGGACCGTTCCCTGAGAATCGGGACTTGCCGCATTGCGGAAGAACCATCCTCTGGAACGGCCCCATGTCCGACGACACCGCCGAAGATCCCGCTCTCGCCCATCCGCCGCGTGACGGCGCATCGGCGGGCCCGCCGCACAGGAAAGGGGTCTGCGCCATCACCGGCCGCGTGCTCTCGCGCAAGGATCTGGTGCCGCTGACCCTGCTCCGTCCCTCCCTGGCGGAACGCTTCATGCAGAAGTACCCGGGGCTGACCGAGGAATCGCTGATCTCGCGCGGCGAGGTGGCCCGGCTGCGCGCCGCCCGCGTCGAGGAGATGCTGGAACAGGAGCGCGGCGAGCTGGGGGAGCTGGAGCACAAGGTGGCGCAGAGCCTCGCCACCTCCTCCACCCTCGCCGCCAACACCGACGACGACTACGACGAGCACCGCAGCCTGGGCGAGCGGCTGGCGGACATCATGGCCGCTTTCGGCGGCTCCTGGTCCTTCCTGCTGAGCTTCGCGATCGTGCTCATGGTCTGGATGGCCTACAACCTCTGGAGAGGCGAGGGCTCCTTCGATCCCTATCCCTTCATCCTGCTCAACCTGGTCCTGTCCTGCTTGGCCGCGATCCAGGCGCCGGTCATCATGATGAGCCAGCGCCGGCAGGAGGCGAAGGACCGTGCCCGGGCGCTCAACGACTATGCCGTGAACCTGAAGGTCGAGCTCGAGGTGCGCAACCTGCACGAGAAGCTCGACCACCTGCTGATGCGGCAATGGGAGAGGCTCGCGGAGATCCAGCAGCTCCAGCTGGAGATCATGCAGGAGCGCCGCCCGCGCGGCTGAACCTGGGGCGCCGCCCGGCTCAGCCGAGCCTGATCTCGGCCTTCAGGTTCAGCATCCCGGCCAGCAGCTCCAGCCGCCGCTGCGCCCCTTCGCCGGCGAAGAGCCCGCTGTGCTCCCGCAGCGTCAGGCGCAGGGTTCCGTCCGCCACGGACAGCGACGCGGCGTTCAGCAGCGCCAGCGTCCCGCCGGACAGCGTATAGGCCAGCCGCAGGGCGGCGCCGAGCAGCTCCGCCCGGCGCATCTCGGCCGCCCCCATCAGCACCCGCGCCGGCGCCAGGGTCGCGGCGGGGGGGCTCGTCTCGTAGCGCAGCGCCACGGCCAGGGCGAGGAAGGCCCGGGCGTGATGGTCCAACCCCACGCCGGGCTGGCGCAGGACGCGCAGGAAGGACTGTTCCGCGCGGTAGTCCGGGTGGTCGTGGCTGCCCGTATCGGAGAGCCAGCAGGCCGCCAGCCGCAGGGCACGGTCATAGGCTGTCTCCTCCGGGAAGAGCGGCGAGGTCCAGTCGAACAGCGCCGGCGGCAGGCTCTCGTCGCGCCCGAACCGGGCCGCCATCTCATAGCTCGCGGCCAGCAGCGGGTCCTCGCCCCGCACCGCAGGGGCGATGTGGCGGGCATACCAGCCCTCCCGCAGCCCGTTGGCGCTGAAGACCACGCGGTCGGCCCCGGTCGCGCGCAGCAGGCGGCGCAGCGCCACGGCGGCGAAGGGCAGGTCCCCGGCGCGCTTGGCCGGAACGCCGGGCACCTTCTCGATCGCCGATTTCTTGGCGCCGATCAGCATGCCGCAGAGGTTCCGCGCCTCCTCCCGCGTCAGGACATAATGGTGCACGATGGACAGGGGATAGTTGGCCTCGACCATGTGCACCTTGGCGATCGCCCGCCACGCGCCACCCACGAGATACAGGTCCCGCCCCTTGCCGTTCACCAGCCAGGGCACCCGGGCCAGTTCGGCCTCGGCGATGGCCCGCGCCTGGGTCATGTCCCCCCCGGCCCGTTCCGCGAGGCGGATGACCCCGAGCGGCAGGCTGGCGGAATCGCCGACCCGTCCGTGCCTGAGGTCCACCACCTCCAGCGAGCCGCCGCCGATATCGCCCAGGATGCCGTCGGCCTCGGGGAAGCCCAGCAGCACGCCCTCGGCGGAAAGGGTCGCCTCGCCCTCCCCGCTCAACACGGTGATCGGCACGCCCGGCATGCGCTCGCGCAGCGCGGCGGCGAAGGCTGGGCCGTTCTCGGCATCGCGCATCGCCGCGGTGGCCAGGATCTCCAGCGGATCGGCCGCCATGGCCCGGGCCACGGCATGGTAGCGCTCCAGCACGGTCAGCGCCTGTTCCACCGCCGTCTCGTTCAGGCGCCGCGTGGTCTCCAGGCCCCGCCCCAGTCCCAGCACCGCCTTCTCGTTGAAGATCGGCACCGGGTTGCGGCCCCGCCCCTCGAAGACCACCAGTCGCACGGAGTTCGAGCCCAGATCCACCACGCCACAGCGGGGCGGATGCGGGACGGCTTCGGCTGGAAGGGCTTGAGCGGCTGCGTCCATCGGTAATTCTCTCACTTCCTGCCCTGGCGTCATGCCGCGACCACCTGGCCGCCGCAACCGCCGGTCCAGGTGCGTGCTGGCGGAGCGGGCCTGCGCCCGGCCCCGCCGGGACGGTTCCGGACCGGTCAGCGCCTTGTCAATCCTGGGCCACGCGGTCGGGCCGCCGCCGCGGCGGCGCGGTGCGGACCCGCTTCAGGGCGCTGCCCCGCCCGGACAGGGACGGGTTCGTCATGAACCAGTCGTGGGAGGAAAGCGGCTTCTGCCCCGGATCGAGGCGACGATAGGTCGCATCCGGCCCCAGCGTCCAGGACTGGGCGGTGTCCTTCATGTTCACGACCATGATCTGGTCCAGGATCTGGGCATGGACGGTGGGATTCTCCACCGGCACCATGGTTTCCACCCGCCAATCCATGTTGCGTGCCATCCAGTCGGCCGAGGAGATGAAGACCCGTGCCCGGCGCGAGGGCAGCCGGTGCCCGTTGCCGAAGACATAGATGCGGGAATGCTCCAGGAAGCGCCCGACGATGGACTTCACCCGGATGTTGGAGGACAGGCCCGGCACGCCGGGGCGCAGGCAGCAGATGCCGCGCACCACGCAGTCCACCCGCACCCCGGCCTCGCTGGCGCGGTAAAGCGCGTCGATCAGCTGCTCGTCCACCAGGGAGTTCATCTTCAGCCAGATGCCGGCGGCCCGGCCGCTCCGGGCAAAGGCGATCTCCTGCTCGATCAGCCCCATCAGGGTCGGCCGGATGGTGAGCGGCGAGAAGGCGAGCGACTGCATCTTCTCCGGCCGGGCATAGCCGGTCAGGTAGTTGAACAGCCGCGCCGCGTCGCCGGTCAGTCCCGGATCGGCGGTGAAGAAGGAGATGTCCGTGTAGATGCGCGCCGTCACCGGATGGTAGTTGCCGGTGCCGAAATGGGCATAGGAGCGCAACGTCCCGCCCTCCCGCCGCACCACGAGGCTGACCTTGGCGTGGATCTTCAGGTCCACGAAGCCATAGACCACCTGCACCCCGGCGGCTTCGAGCTGCCGCGCGATGGCGATGTTGCGCTCCTCGTCGAAGCGCGCCTTCAGCTCCACCATGGCGGTGACGGACTTGCCCGCCTCCGCCGCCTCGATCAGCGCCCGGGCGATCGAGCTGTCGCGGGAGGTGCGGTAGAGCGTCTGCTTGATGGCGACCACGTTCGGGTCGCGCGCCGCCTGCCGCACGAACTGCACCACCACGTCGAAGGATTCGTAGGGGTGGTGGACCACGATGTCCTTGGACCGGATCGCGGCGAAGCAGTCCCCGCCGAAATCGAGGATGCGTTCCGGGAAGCGCGGCGTGTAGGGCGTGAAGAGCAGGTCCGGCCGGTCGTCCACGATGAGCTGGCTGAGGTCGCTGAGCCCCAGCAGCCCCTCCACGGCGAAGACGCCGGTGCGGTCCGCCTCGGTCTCCTCCGCCACCAGGTCCACCATGTCGGAGGGCGTGTCGGTGGTGACGGTGACGCGGATCGCCTGTCCCCGGCGGCGGCGCTTCAGCGCCGTCTCGTAGGAGCTGACGAGGTCCTCGGCCTCCTCCTCGAACTCCACGTCGGTGTCGCGGATCAGGCGGAACAGACCGCGCTCGGCCGGGATGTAGCCGGGAAAGAGATGCGGCAGGTTCAGCGTGACCAGATCCTCCATGGTCACGAAGCGGATCACCCCGTCGCCCTTGCCCTCCCCGCGCGGCGGCAGGCGCACGAAGCGCTCCACCTGCGAGGGCAGCGGCACCAGGGCGCGCATGGTGCCCCCGTCCTCCTCGCGGATCAGCTTCAGCACGAGGCAGAGGGCGAGGTTGGCGATGAAGGGGAAGGGATGCGCCGGATCGACGGCCAGCGGGGTCAGGACGGGGAAGACCCGCTCCATGAACCAGCTCTCCAGCCAGGCACGCTCGCTTTCCTCCAGCTCCGCCGGCTCCAGCACGGCGATCCCAGCCTCGCGCAGCAGGACCCGGACCTCGCGCCAGGCCATGCGCTGCGCCTCGATCAGCGAACCGGCGCGCTCGTGGATGGCGGCGAGTTGCTGCGCCGTGGTCAGCCCGTCGGGCGAGAGCTTGGTGATGCCCGCCCGCACCTGCCCGACCAGCCCGGCGACGCGCACGGAATAGAACTCGTCCAGGTTGCTGGCAGAGATGGCGATGAAGCGCAGCCGCTCCAGAAGCGGATGGTCGGGATGGGAGGCCTGCTCCAGCACACGCTCGTTGAAGGCCAGCCAGGACAACTCACGGTTGATGAAGCGCCAGGAAAGGGTGTGCAGGTCGCCCGAGGGCATGTCGGGCGGCAGCTCCGCCGGGACAGTCGGCATCTCGCCGGTAAAGATCGCGTCCATCTGGTGGGTTCCCTCATGGGCGCCGTGTTCGGTCAGGCCCGGGAGCAAGAGGCCCGGACCAGGCGCTCCAGACTACAGCAGCTTGGGCATGGGGTTCGAGCCGTCCCCTGGCGATGCCACGGAAACGTCATGTTCCTCGCCCGCCGGCTCGTCGCTGCCGAAGCCGGGGAGGTCGGCCAGGACATGCCGCGCCAGGGCGCGCGTCACCGCCCCCCCGGTGGCCAGTGCCGCCCGGTCCAGCCGCGCAGCGGCGCGCGAGACGGCCGCGGCCTCCCGCGGCAGGCGCAGCAGCAGCCAGTCCTGCGTCGCGGCGTCCACCCTGACCTGGCGCTCGGCGAAGTGATGCGCCAGCAGGGCGCGGAGGAGCTGCTCCGAGGGTTCCTCGATCTCCACCGCATGGGTGGCGCGGAGGCGGGAAGCGAGGTCGGGCAGGCGCACACGCCAGCGCGCCGGCGGCTCCCGCCCCGCCAGCAGGAGCAGCGCCCCGGTGCTGGCGCAGGCGTTGAAGAGGTGGAAGAGCGCCTCCTCCTCCGCCGCGCAGTCGGCGTCGTCCACGGCGGAGGGCAGCCCGTCCGGCACGCCGCGCAGCGACGGCCCCTCCAGCACCCGCAGGCCCAGCCGCGCCGCGCCCTGGCGCAGCAGCAGGGACTTGCCCACACCCTCCGGCCCGAACAACGCCAGACGGCCGTTCGGCCAGTCGTCCGGCGCCGCCAGCCAGGTGCGGGCCACGGCGTTGGAACGGTCCGAGATCACCGGCGCGCCGCGCTCGGGCGGCAGGGCAAGCGGCAGCGGGAGCTGGCGGCCGCTCACGCCCCCCTCCCCGGCGCCCCGCCATGCGGGGGGGTCGGACCCCGCCTCACAGCCCGGTCCGCGGCGGATCGAGGTAGAGCGGGCTGGCGAGGTAGCGGCGCAGCCAGTGCCGCGCGATCACCCCGATCATCGCCGCCATGGGCACGGCCAGCAGCACGCCCAGGAAGCCGAAGGCCACGCCGCCCGCGAACAGGGCGAAGATGACCCAGACCGCGTGCAGCTCCACCCGGTCGCCCAGCAGGCGCGGGTAGATCACGTAGCCCTCGATCGTCTGCCCGAACACGTAAACGGCCGCCACCAGCAAAACACCTTCCCAGGAACCGAACTGGCCCGCGGCCAGGAGCAGCGACGTCACCAGCCCGGTGAGCGAGCCCACATAGGGGATGAAGGACAGCATCCCGGACAGAAGCCCGACCAGGAGGCCCAGTTCGAGTCCCACCGCCGAGAGCGCCACAGCATAATACACCGCGAGCAGGCCGCAGCAGATCAGCTGGCCGCGCAGCCATGCGGAAAGCACCCTGTCCATGTCCCGCCCCAGGGCGCGCGTGGTGCTGGCATAGCGCCGGGGCAGCCAGGACTCGATCCGCAGGATGATCCGCGGCCAGTCCCGCAGCAGGTAGAAGCCCACCACCGGGGTCACGACCGCATAGGTGAAGAGCGCGTAGCCGACGCTGAGCAGCCCGCTGGCACCGCCGATGAACTGCGCCGCCGTGGTGGCGACATAGCCCAGGATGGCGCCGGTCTGGTTCACCGCCAGGTCCTGCAGCCGGCCGTTGATCGTGTCCGGCCCCAGGCGCTCGGCGGCGGCCGCGATCAGGTCCCGCACCCCCGCCCCGATCCGCGCCGCATAGGCCGGCAGCCGCGCCAGCAACACCCCCACCTGGGAGATCAACAGCGGGTAGAGCAGCAGCAGGGCCAGCAGCACCAGGGCGCAGAGGCAGGCGATCAGCAGCGCAGAGGCAACGCCCCGCGGCACCCCGACCCGGGCCATGACGGTGACGGGCGGATCGAGGAAATAGGCGATGCAGCCCGCCAGCACGAAGGGCGTCAGGATCGGCGAGAAGAGCCAGATCGTCCCGAGCAGGGCGGCGAGCAGGCCGAGCGCCAGGCCGATCCGCTGCGCGCGCGTGGCCGTCTGCGGCCCGCGAGGCAGGGATGGCGCCGGCGCCGCCGCGGGGGCCGGCGTGACGCGCCGCTCGGCCGGCGGGGCGGGCGGGACCGGCGGCGGCAGCGTCCTCATGCCCGCCCCTCCCCGCGCGCCGCCGCGAGCACATAGGCACCGCCGGAGAGCAGGGTGCTGACGGCCACCAGCGGCACCAGCAGCGCCAGCAACGCCAGAGGGAAGGCCCCGGGCAGGAGCCCGGGCCAGCCGCGCAGGAGGAGCGCCACCGCGACCAGCAGGATCTGCAGCGCCGTGTTCGCCTTGGACAGGCGCGAGGGGCTGATCCGGGGCGGCATGCCCATCATGCGCAACATCACCACGCCCCCCACGATCAGCACGTCGCGAAACACCACGAGGATGGCCAGCCAGTCGGGCAGCACGCCGGTCGCCGCCAGGGCGACATAGCTGCTCACCAGCAGCGCCTTGTCCGCCACCGGGTCGAGCACCGCGCCCAGGCTCGAACGGGCATCCAGCACCCGGGCCAGCCAGCCGTCCAGCGCATCGGACAGCCCCGCCCCCAGGAACAGCAGGAAGGCGAGGTCGAAGCGCCCCTGGATGATCAGCCAGACCGTCGCCGGCACGGCGCAGAGCCGCACGAAGGTGATGGCGTTGGGCAGCGTGGTCAGCGCCGACGCGGCGGCCGGGGCACGGTCCGGCGGGCCGGGCGTCGGGGCTGTCTCTTGATCACATCTACGCACAGCTC
>NZ_BDLP01000152.1:0-10222 GCF_001950415.1 Roseomonas sp. TAS13 | reverse complement strand
CTCCTCGCGGAGCGCTCATGGCGGGGTCTCGGGGGCATACTATGCCCCTGAGCGGAGGGTCCGGGAGGCAGAGCCTCCCGGTTCCCAGGCCCAATCCAAGGCAGAGGAACGATGACGGGATACGAGCTGGTGGTCCGGGGCGGCATGGTCGCGGCCGGGGGAGAGGCGCGGCGCTGCGACGTGGGCGTGCGGGCCGGGCGGATCGCGGCGGTCGGGGAGGACCTGTCCACGGAGGGGGCGGCGGTCGTCGAGGCGGACGGGCTGCTGGTGCTGCCGGGCGGGGTGGACACGCACTGCCATATCGAGGAGCCGCAATCCGACGGCAGCATCCACGAGGAGAGTTTCACCACCGCCAGCCACTCGGCCTTCGCGGGCGGCACCACGACGCTGGTCTGCTTCACGCCGCAGTTCAAGGGCGGCGGCATCCTGGCGCAGCACCGCGCGAACCGGGAACGGGCGGCGCGCGGCATGATCGACCATGGCTTCCACCAGGTGATCACCGACCCGACGCCGGAGGTGATGCGGGCCGAGCTGCCGCAGGTGGTGGCGGACGGGGTGGGCAGCCTGAAGGCCTTCCTCACCTATGACCCGCTGCACCTGACGGATGCGGAGTTCCTGCAGGTCCTGCTCGCCGCGCGCCGGCACGGGCTGATGGTGCATGTGCATTGCGAGAACCACGACGCCATCCGCTGGCGGCAGCAGGCGCTGCTGGCGGCGGGGATGACCGCGCCGAAGTACCATGCCTGGGCGCGGCCCCCGGTGGTGGAGCGCGAGGCCACGCACCGTGCCATCGCGCTGGCGGAGCTGGTGGACCAGCCGATCCAGGTCTTCCATGTTTCCTGCGCCGAGGTGGCGGAGGAGATCGCCCGCGCCCAGGCACGAGGCCTCAAGGTCTGGGGCGAGACCTGCCCGCAATACCTAGTCCTGACCGCGGAGGACATGGACCGGCCGGGCTTCGAGGGCGCGAAGTTCATCTGCAGCCCGGCCCCGCGCCAAGCCGCCGACCACGAGGGCACCTGGGAGATGCTGCGCCGGGGCACCCTCTCGGTGGTTTCTTCCGACCATTGCGGCTTCTCCTTCGGGGGGGACCGGGGCAAGGCGAGGAACGGGCGCGACGCCTCCTTCGATGCCATTCCCAACGGCATCCCGGGCCTCGCCGCCCGCCTGCCGGTCCTCTTCTCCGAGGGCGTCTCGAAGGGGCGCATCGACCTCGCCCGCTTCGTCTCCCTCACCGCCACCGAGCCCGCGCGTATCGCCGGCCTCGCCCACCGCAAGGGCGCCATCGCCCCCGGCCTGGATGCCGACCTCGTGCTCTGGGACCCGGCGAAGGAGGTGACCATCACCAACGCCCTGATGCGGCACGCCATCGACTACACCCCCTATGAGGGGCTGGCGGTGAAGGGCTGGCCGGTCATCACCATCGCCCGCGGCGAGGTGGCGATGCGGGAAGGGGCGATGCTGGCCCGGCCCGGTTCCGGCCGCTGGCTGCCCCGCGACACCGGCGCGGTCGCCCGCCCCCTGGGGCACCTGCCGGACGGCTTCGAGGCCGCCCCGCCGCTGCCCTGACGGCCGGCCCCGGCCGGGGTGGGCCTCGCCCTTCCGGGAGCCTCCCGGAAATTTGTTCTTCCCTTCCCCGGGCGCGGCCGTGGTAGGGCTCTGGTTCCAGAGCAAGGCCCACTTGCCCGAGGGAGGGAAGCATGTCCGGTTCTCCGGCACGCGCGCATGCCGATCAGGTCCGTGCCGTCCTGCAGGACGGTGCGGCGGCGCGCTCCGTGGTGGCGGCCTCCTGGCGCCGCTCGATGACCCAGTACGGGCTGGACCCGGAAAACCACCGCGGCCCCTGGCGAATGACGGAAGCCGAGCTGCGCGAGGCGCGGACGCGCATGGAGCCGCTGATCCAGCTCGCCCAGCCAAGCATGGACCGGCTGTTCCAGGCGGTGGGCGGGATCGGCTGCTGCGTACTGCTGACCGACCGCAACGGCGTGCCCGTGGAACGCCGCGGTGCTCCGGCGGACGACGCGCAGTTCCGCGACTGGGGCCTCTGGACCGGCACGGTCTGGAGCGAGGCGCAAGAGGGCACCAACGGCATCGGCACCTGCATCGCCGAGCAGCGTGCGCTCACCATCCACCGCGACCAGCATTTCCACACCCGCAATGCCGGGCTGAGTTGCAGCACCGTGCCGATCTTCGACGAGGAAGGCCGCCTCGCCGCCGCGCTCGACGTCTCCTCCTGCCGCGCCGACCTCACCGAGGGCTTCACCGGCCTGATCGCGAGCGCCACCGGAGAGGCGGCGCGCCGCATCGAGGAACGCAACTTCCGCCGCGCCTTCCCGCGTGCGCGCATCGTGCTGGCCGACGACCGTGCGCCTGGCGCGCTGCTGGCCATCGATGCGGACGACCTGGTGATCGGCGCCACGCGCGCCGCGCGCCTGGCGCTGAACATCACCCCCGAGAAGCTGCGCCAGCCTCTGCCGGCGGCCGACCTGCTGGGCTCCGGCGGCCCGGCCACGGACCTGCTGCAGGCCGAGCGCAGCGCGTTGCAGCACGCCCTGGCGCGCGCCGGCGGCAATGTTTCCGCTGCCGCCGAGGCGCTGGGCATCAGCCGCGCGACGCTGCACCGCAAACTCCGCCGCCTCGGCCTGCGCGGCGCGAACTGAGCGGGCGCCTGTCGCAGAACTGCGACAGGCCCGGGATTCCGCGCATTCCAGGCAGGTGACAGGACCGGGGCGGAAGTCCCAGCTTATCCTCGATGCGATCCGCAATACATGACGGATCGCAACGGAGGGAAGCATGACCAAGCTCGACGCCCTGCGCGTGACGGATTCCCCGTTCAAGCGGCGCTACGGCAACTTCATTGGCGGCCAGTGGGTGGAACCCGCCAGCGGCCAGACCTTCGCCAACACCTCCCCCGTCAACGGCCGCGTCCTCTGCGAGGTCGCGCGCTCCGACGCCACCGACGTCGACCGCGCGCTGGATGCCGCCCATGCGGCAAAGGATGCCTGGGGCCGCACCAGCGCCGCCGAGCGCGCCCGTCTGCTGAACGCCATCGCGCAGCGCATGGAGGACAATCTCGACCTCCTCGCCCGCGCCGAGACACTCGACAACGGCAAGCCGATCCGCGAGACCACCGCCGCCGACCTGCCGCTCGCCATCGACCATTTCCGCTACTTCGCCGGCTGCATCCGCGCGCAGGAAGGTGCGTTGAGCGAGATCGACCACGACACCGTCGCCTATCACTTCCACGAGCCGCTGGGCGTCGTCGGCCAGATCATCCCGTGGAACTTCCCGATCCTGATGGCCTGCTGGAAGCTCGCCCCCGCGCTCGCCGCCGGCAACTGCGTGGTGCTGAAGCCCGCCGAGCAGACGCCGGCCTCGATCCTCGTGCTCGCCGACCTGATCGCCGACATCCTGCCGCCCGGCGTGCTGAACATCGTCAACGGCTTCGGGCTGGAGGCCGGCAAGCCGCTGGCGCTCAGCCCGCGCATCGCCAAGATCGCCTTCACCGGCGAGACGACGACAGGCCGGCTGATCATGCAGTATGCCAGCCAGAACCTGATCCCCGTCACGCTGGAGCTCGGCGGCAAGTCGCCCAACATCTTCTTCAAGGATGTCGGCGCCGAGGACGACGACTTCCTCGACAAGGCGATCGAGGGATTCGTGATGTTCGCGCTGAACCAGGGCGAGGTCTGCACCTGCCCGTCCCGCGCGCTGATCCATGAGAGCCTCTACGACCGCTTCATGGAGAAGGCGCTGAAGCGCGTCGGGGACATCAGGCAGGGCGATCCGCTCGACCCCT
The DNA here is from genome assembly GCF_001950415.1 of Roseomonas sp. TAS13. NCBI lineage: Bacteria > Pseudomonadati > Pseudomonadota > Alphaproteobacteria > Acetobacterales > Roseomonadaceae > Roseomonas > Roseomonas sp. TAS13. Next base: position 6,426 of record NZ_BDLP01000152.1, on the reverse strand, counting down.
CCACCATGATCGGCGCCCAGGCCTCCAGCGAGCAGCTGGAGAAGATCCTGAGCTACATCGACATCGGAAAGCAGGAAGGCGCCGAGGTGCTGATTGGCGGCGAGCGCAACGTCCTGTCCGGCGACCTCGCGGAAGGCTTCTACATGAAGCCCACCGTCTTCCATGGCCATAACCGCATGCGCGTCTTCCAGGAGGAGATCTTCGGCCCCGTCGTTTCCGTCACCACCTTCAAGGACGACGACGAGGCGCTCTCCATCGCCAACGACACGCTCTATGGCCTGGGCGCCGGCGTCTGGACGCGGGACGCGAACCGCGCCTACCGCTTCGGCCGTGCCATCCAGGCCGGGCGCGTCTGGACCAACTGCTACCACGCCTACCCGGCCCATGCGGCCTTCGGCGGGTACAAGCAATCGGGTATCGGGCGCGAGAACCATCGCATGATGCTCGACCACTACCAGCAGACCAAGAACATGCTGGTCAGCTACAGCCCGAAGAAGCTCGGCTTCTTCTGAAGGGCTGTGAGGGGCGGTGCGGGATGTCCACCCCGCGCCGCCCGGGAACCGCAGAACCCTGAACAACCCCCGAGATTGGGAGAACGTCCATGGCCAGGACCATGAAGGCGGCGGTCGTCCGCGAGTTCGGCAAGCCTCTCACCATCGACGAGGTGCCCATCCCCGAGGCAGGGCCGGGGCAGATCCAGGTCGCCATACGCGCCTCCGGCGTCTGCCACACCGACCTGCACGCGGCGGAGGGCGACTGGCCGGTGAAGCCCAACCCGCCCTTCATTCCGGGGCACGAAGGCGTGGGCTATGTCTCCGCCGTCGGCGCGGGCGTGAAGAACGTCAAGGAAGGCGACCGGGTCGGCGTGCCCTGGCTCTACACCTCATGCGGTCATTGCCGGCACTGCCTGGGCGGCTGGGAGACGCTGTGCGAGGCGCAGCTCAATACCGGCTACTCGGTCAATGGCGGCTTCGCCGAATATGTCGTGGCCGACCCGAACTATGTCGGCCACCTGCCGCGCAACATCGAGTTCACCGAGATCGCGCCCGTGCTCTGCGCCGGCGTCACGGTCTACAAGGGCCTCAAGATGACGGAGGCCCGTCCGGGCGACTGGGTGGTGATCTCCGGCATCGGCGGCCTCGGCCACATGGCGGTCCAGTACGCCAAGGCCATGGGCATGCATGTCGCGGCGGTGGACATCGACGACGCGAAGCTCGACCTGGCCCGCCGCCTCGGCGCCAGCCTCACCGTGAACGCGCGGCACGAGGACCCGGCCGCGGCGGTGAAGAAGCACACCGGCGGCGGCGCCCGGGGCGTGCTGGTCACCGCCGTCTCGCCCAAGGCCTTCGAGCAGGCGCTGGGCGTGGTCGGGCGCGGCGGCACGGTGGCGCTGAACGGCCTGCCGCCGGGCGACTTCCCGCTGCCGATCTTCGACATGGTGCTGAACGGCATCACCGTGCGCGGCTCCATCGTCGGCACGCGGCTCGACCTGCAGGAATCCCTCGACTTCGCCGGCGATGGGCTGGTCAAGGCCACCGTCAGCACCGAGCCGCTGGAGAAGGTCAACGAGATCTTCGACCGGATGCACAAGGGCCAGATCGAGGGGCGCGTCGTGCTCGATCTCGCGGCATGATGGGCGGGGAGGGGGCCGCCCCCTCCCCACAACCCCGGAGGACCGTGCCCATGACCCAGGCAGACCCCAGGCCGGACCGCGTGCGCGCCACGCCCGCCGCGCTGGAGCTCCTGGCCGAGATCCAGGCGGATCACGGCCCGGTGCTGTTCCACCAGTCCGGCGGCTGCTGCGACGGTTCCTCGCCCATGTGCTACCCGCAGGGCGATTTCATCGTCAGCGAGCGCGACGTGCTGCTGGGCGAGATCGGCGGCGCACCCTTCTACATCGGCGCGGCGCAGTACGAGGCCTGGAAGCATACCGACCTGCTGATCGACGTGGTGCCCGGCCGCGGCGGCATGTTCTCGCTCGACAACGGGCGGGAGAAGCGCTTCCTCGTCCGCTCCTCCTGCACCATCCCGCCGCGCCGGGGCTGAGCGTGGCTGTTCCCGGGCGTTGCGCGTCCGGCCCGGGGGAAAGGTGCCACCTTTCCCCCGATACCCCCTATCCGCCAGGAAACCGAGTTTCCTGGACCTTCCATTCGCTGGCTGTTGCTGGCGCCGGATCACGCCGGAGAGCATGGCTCTCTGGCGACGGCCGCTGCAAGGCTGACGGCAACCATCTGGAACCAACTCCCCGGGTCCAGGGCGCGCAGCGTCCTGGCGGAGAGGGGGTCCGGGTGGAGAGGCAGCGCCTCTCCCCCGGGGCTGGCCACGAAGCGCCACGCCGGAACACCACGGATCAGAACTGGAAGTAGACGAACTCCCGCACATTCGCCATCAGCATCATGGCGAGCAGCAGGGCCATCGCCGCCAGCCCGCCGCTGACCGGACCCGGACGGAAGCGCGGCAGGCGGGCCGGGAGGCGCGCCTCGCGCCCATCCGGGGTGCCGTCCACGATCTCCTGCGAGTTCGGTGCCGCCAGCACCAGCACGCTGCCGAGCGCCAGCACCGCCAGCCCCCAGGAAAGCGAGATCAGCGCGCCGAGCCCGCCCAGGTGGTCGCGCAGCGCGGCGATCCCGCCATGCCGCAGCATCTCCAGCGCCGCCAGCGTTTCCGGCTGCACCAGCCCCCGCGCCCCCGCCATGCCGGACAGGACCGAGCCCGCCTCGGCCAGCCCGGGCGCGGCGAAGAAGACCCAGGCGAACATCACCGCCAGCAGCGTCAGCGCCCGTGCCGCCAGCGGGGACAGGCGCCGCCCCGTGCCGTTCCAGAGGTGGTTGACGACGAGGTAGCCGCCATGCAGCGCGCCCCACACCAGGAAGGTCCAGCCGGCACCGTGCCACAGCCCGCCGAGCAGCATGGTCAGCACGAGGTTGAGGTGCCGCCGCGCCGGCCCCTGCCGGTTGCCGCCGAGGGGGATGTAGACGTAGTCACGCAGGAAGCGCGACAGCGTCATGTGCCAGCGCCGCCAGAAATCGCTGATGGAGAGCGCCTTGTAGGGCGAGTTGAAGTTGTGCGGGAAGCGGATGCCGAAGATCCGCGCCAGCCCGATGGCCATGTCGGAATAGGCCGAGAAATCGAAGTAGAGGCCGAGCGAGAAGGCCAGCACCGCCATCCAGGCCTCGGCCATGCCCGGCTGCGCCGCCCCGGCGAAGACCGGCGTCGCCAGCGCGCTCACCGGATCGGCCAGCAGCATCTTCTTCACCAGCCCGGTGACGAAGAGCGCGAGTCCCGCCGCCGCGTCCTCGCTGCGGAAGCGGAAGGTCCGGGGCGCGCGGAACTGCGGGATCAGCTCGTGGTGATGGACGATCGGCCCTGCGATGAGATGCGGGAAGAAGGTGACGAAGAGCGCGTAGTCGAGCAGGCCATAGGCTTCGCTGCGGCCGCGGCCGCAATCCACCAGATAGGCGATCTGCACGAAGGTGTAGAAGGAGATGGCGAGCGGCAGCACCACCGCATCCAGAGCGAGGTTCAGCCCCGTCAGAGCGTCCAGGTTCCGCGCCAGGAAGCCCGCATACTTGTACCAGCCGAGCAGCAGCAGGTTGCCGCCGACGCCCAGCGCCACGAGCCACCGCGCCAGCCCGGGCCGGCGGTGCCGCAGCCGCAGGATGATCCGGCCGAGCGCGTGATTGGCCAGGATCGAGAGCAGCAGCAGACCCAGGAACTCCACGCTCCACCAGCCATAGAAGACCAGCGAGGCCAGCAGCATCCACAGCCGCGCGCCCTGCATCCCGGCGAGGCGCGCGCAAAGGAAGAAGCCCGCCGCCGTGGCCGGCAGGAAGCCCAGGATGAAGACATGCGAGTTGAACAGCATGGCCGGCTACTCCGCCGATCCGCCGGCGAGGCGGCGTTCCGCCAGGCTGCGCGCCAGATGCGCCGTGAAGTCGCGGTGGTTCGGGTAGAGCAGGTGCGCCGCATCGGCGAAGCGCGCATCGGGCCAGGGCAGGGCGCGCCCGTCGATCACGCGCCGGGCATCGCCGCCCAGCGCCGCCGTCACCGCCTGCGTCCAGCTCCGCACCAGCCGGCCCTGCGGATCGTGGAGCCGGCTCCATTCCGGCTTGGCCGGCAGCGTCGCCACCACCAGCGTCACGCCCCTGTCCGCCAGCATCGCATCGAAGCCGCGCAGCGCGGCGAAACAGTCGGGATCGAGCACCGGCGCCGGCTGGTAGGAAGCGGGGCGCACCAGGATGCTGGAGCCCAGCGGGTCGGCTATCGCATCCTCGGGGGAGAGCGAGGTGCCGCGCCAGCGGGCGAGCGCCTCCCGCGCCAGGTAGAGCGGGCGGAAGCCGGTGACATAGGGCAGCCAACCCGGCACCTGGCCGGCGAGATAGGCGCGGGCGAGATCCTCGTCCACGAAGGCGGCGTCCTGCGGGCCGCAGCTCTCGAAGTCGCGCGGCGCCATCACGGAGAGCACGGTGCGCAGCTGCGGCGCGCGTTCCAGCAGCAGTCCGGTGAGGAAGGCCGTCTGGTCCACATGCAGGAAGCAGGGCGCGGCGTTGTAGGCCCGCACCCCCGGCAGCCGCTGCTCCAGCAGTCCCATGTCGAGGTTGCGCCAAGTGACGGAGGAGCCGACCGCGATCAGCGTGCGGTCCTCCAGCGGTGCCTCCCGCAGCAGGGCGAGCTTGCCGTCGATGCAGTCGGTGGCCGCCAGCGGCGGGGGCGGCAGCAGCGCCTGGTAGGCCAGCGCCATGTGCAACCCGGCCAGCGCGCCGATCCCGCCCAGGAAGAGGCCCAGGAAGGCCAGCAGGAAGCGGCGCGCCGGGCGGCCGGCATCACGTTCCGGCCAGGGCGGGTGCGCGCCCCCGCGGACGGGACGGCCAAGGGAAGGGGATGACGGGGCGTAGCTGGTGTCGGCCATGGAAGGCCTCCAGTCGAGCGCCGTGCCAGGGCGGAAAAGCCGAGGCAGACGGGAGCGATGACGGGACGGTGCTTGTTCCCAAGCCCAGAGCGATGACGGCCCCCGCGATGTCTGCCCACGGCCCCGCCTCCAGCCACGCCCGTCCCCTTCCGGAGCGGCGAATCGGCATGGGCGGCAACCTGTCGGTCGCGCGGGGAGGCGTCAGCGGTCTAGGGCGGATTCATCATCGATTCGTCTTCAATTCCAGAAAACGGTTCGGAATTGAGAATACTCTGACCGTATGAAACCGTCTCGCCCAGTCCCTTCCCAGCCTATCACATGTTTGTGATCGAAGCCTGGAAGGTGTGCGCCTCTCGCTCCTCCGGGGCGGCCGTCTCGCCGCCCTTCGCCGCGCCTACCTCCCGCGCCACCGCCAGCAGCAGCCGGCGCAGCCAGGCATGGCCGCCATCCGCCTCGAAGCGCCGATGGAAGATCATCGACAGCCGCGTGTGCTGGATCTCCACCGGCACCGGCCGCAGCACCAGCCCATGCGCCTCCGCCATGCGGTGCGCGAGGCGGGCGGACAGCGTCATCACCATCCCGGTGCGCTTCAGGATCTCGGGCACCGCCGCCAGATGGGCCACCACCGCCCCCAGGCGCCGGGGATGCCCCGCCTTGCGCAGCGGCTCGTCCAGCGCCCCGTCGCGCGATCCGTTGGGCGAGTGCAGCAGGTGCGGGAAGGCGGCGAAGCGCTCCACCGTCAGCTCCCCCTCGCAGAGCGGATGGTCGGGCCGCAGCAGCACGCAGAACTCCTCCGGCAGCAGCCGCAGCCGCGTGTAGAGGCTGGGCGGTTCCGGCAGCACGCCGATGGCCAGGTGCACCGCGCCGGCTTCCAGCAGCGCCTCGGCATTGGTGCGGTCGCCATGGCGGATCGCCAGCAGGCAGCCCGGCGCCTCGCGCGTCATCCGCTCCAGCAGCGGGGGCGCCAGGATCGCCTCGGCATATTCGCTCATCGCCACGGGAAAGACCCGCTCGGACACCGCCGGCTCGAAAGGCGCCTGCGCCGCCAGGGTCTCGCGCAGCTTCTCCAGCGTCTCCGCCACCGGCCCGGCGAGCGACATGGCCAGCGCCGTCGGCTCCACTCCGCCCGGCGCGCGCAGGAACAGCTCGTCGCCCAGCATCGTCCGCAGCCGTGCCAGGGCATTGGACACGGCCGGCTGCGACAGGTTCAGCCGCGCCGCCGCCCGGGTGACGTGCCGCTCCCGTGCCACCGCGTCGAAGACGCGCAGCAGGTTGAGGTCGAGGTTGCAGGGATCCGCTGTCATGGCCGTGACGAGGTTGGGCGCTCGGCGCCGCCAGGGGAAGGGCCCCCGCCGCCGGACAGGCCCCCCGGCCGCCCCTCCTGCCTCACACCTCTGGCGTTGCTCCGCCCCGGGCCGCCGGCCGCGGAGCGGCAGGGAGAAGCCGTTGCCCGTCACCCCAGGCCGCCAGCCCGCTCCTCCGGCGTCGCCTGTCTCTTGATCACATCTACGCACAGC
>NZ_BDLP01000151.1:0-10336 GCF_001950415.1 Roseomonas sp. TAS13 | reverse complement strand
GGGCCAGGGCGGGGCGCTGTCGATGCTCACCGGCGTCGCCGGCGCGGGCAAGACCACGCTGCTGCGGCCGCTGGTCGCCGCCTGGCAGGCCGACACGCGCTTCGCCGCGGGCGGCCGGGAGGTGATCGGCACGGCGACGGCCTGGCGGCAGGCCAGCGCCCTGGGGGAGGCCGGCATCGGCCAGACCCTGGCCATGGACCCGCTGCTGAAGGCCATCGAGGCCGGGCGGATCGTGCCGACCCGCAACACGGTGCTGGTGATCGACGAGGTGAGCCAGGTCGCCCCCCGCGCCCTGCTGACGCTGCTGCAGGTGCAGGCGCGCACCGGCATGACCCTCAAGGTGCTGGGCGACCGCGAGCAGGCGCAGTCGATCGAGGCGGGCGACGCGGTGGAGCTGATGCGCCGGGCGCTGCCGCGCGCGGAGCAGACGGAGATCCTCGACACCGTGCGGCAGCGCAGCCTGGAGGACCGCCAGATCGCGGGGCTGTTCCGCGAGGGGCAGGCGGGCGAGGCGCTGGCCCGCAAGCGGGCGCGGGGCGACGGCTCGGCCCGGCTGCTGGGCGGCGACCAGGACCAGGTGGTGGAGCAGATCGCCGACCACTACCTGGCCCGGCGCGACGCCCTGCTGGCCGCTGGCTCGAAGCTGGAGGTGACCGTCTCGGCGCCGACCAACGAGGACGTGGCCGACATCAGCCGGGCGGTGCGCGCGCGGATGCGGGCGCGCGGCGAGATCGGCGCCGACGAGGTGGTCTACCGGGCCATCGACCAGCGCGGCGAGACCTACGACCTGCCGATCGCCACGGGCGACAGGGTGCGCCTGTTCCGGCGGACCATGGGTCGGATCGACGGCAAGGTGGCGAACTTCGGCAGCAACGGCGACACCGTCACGGTGCTCGGCCGCACCGAGGCCGGCCTGCTGTTGCGCGACAAGACGGGGCGGGTGGGCGAGGTGGAGTGGCGCCGGCTGACGGACGGGGCGACGGGGCGGCTGCTGCTGGGCTTCGGGCACGCCCTGACGGTGGACGCGGCGCAGGGCATCACCTCGGGCGAGCACATCAACGCCCTGCCGCGCGGCACCGCCGGCGTCACCGCCTTCAAGGGCTACGTCGCCGAGAGCCGGGCGAAGGGCACGACCTGGACCATGATCTCGGAGGCGGCCACCTTCGAGGCGGTCAAGCGCGGCCGCGCCCTGGGCGACGCCACGCCCATCACCAGCGAGGATCTCTGGGCCAAGGCGGCAGAGGGGCTGGCGCAGAAGCCCTACAAGCCGCTCGGCAGCGACCTGCTCTCCGACATCCGGGAGGGCAGGGAGAAGGCCACCCTGTCCTTCATCCGCTTCCAGCACCTGGTGGAGACGGCCGAGCACCAGGGGCGCGACCTCGGCCGCGAGATCCGGGAGCACCGGCAGGCGGTGGCCCTGCAGGCGGCGATGCCGCGCAGCATCGCCGCCCTGGACGCGGCGCTGTCGCTGATGCGCGGAGGATCGGCGACTGCGGCCGAGGAGCATCTGCGGCGGCTGCGCGTCGAGACGGAGGTGGCGCGCCGGGAGATCGAGGGGGTGGCGAAGCCGTCGACCCCCTCGGCGGGGATGGGATGAGGATCGGGGAGCCCGGCGTCATCTCGTCCTGAACATCAGGCCCTGGTCGGCCTCAAGCCGCGGGAGGCGCCGCTGCCTTCCCGCGCAACGCCTCCCACAAGGCCCCCGGGCCGAGCAGGGCCGAGAGGATGCCGGCCCGGACGGTTTCCGAACCCAGCGCCTGGGTGCTCATGCTCTGATGCGCGGCCATCGCGTCGATGATGGCCGTCATCAACTCGTCCTGGAGGCTGGGCGAATTGGAGAACTGTTCCTTGGTGTTGGCCGTCGCCTGGGCTTTGAGGGTCTCCGATTCCAGCAGCTTTCCCTTGATGACGGTATCGACGTAGGCCACCGCATCGCCCTCGGTGACGTCGCCTTCGAACAGGTCGTTGATGGCCTGGATGATGGCGGCCAGACGCAGTTTCTGCTTGTCCTGGACCGCCCCCGAGCCGGTCTCGGTCATGGGCTGAAGTGGGTCCGGCGTCTTGTCGCCACCCAGGTTCAGTTTCTGTTGCCCGAGATCGCGCATGCGATGGTGGGTCAGCTTCAGGGCCGAGAGGTCGATCCCCTCCCGCTCGCGCCCGTAATCCAGCAATGGCAGCAGCAGCTTGGCGAAGAGGTAGAGCTTCTCGTAGTCCGTGTTGCCGTAGTCGAACATCTGCCCGAGAAACTCGTAGGCGCGGACATAGGTGCCGAGGTCGCGCTTGAAGAGCAGCAACGCCTCGACCTCGTCCTTGCCGGCCTTCTGCGCCCTGCTGCCCGCCGGCTCGGCCTTGGCGCTTCCCTGTGCCTGCCGGAACCGCACCAGCAACCGGTTGCTGACCGGTCCGATGGCGGCGTCTAGGTCTGCCTGCGTGGCCTGCGGACGGAGGACCGCCCGGACCACGCGCTCGACCTCATGCCAGTCGTAGCAGCCCTGGCCGTCCAGCTTGTTCCGTAGGTCCAGCACGATGTTCGGGTCGCTGGTGCCGCCCAGTTCCGCCGTGGTGTGATACTGCCGGAATGCGGCCAGGATCTCCTCCGGCTCGTTGACGAAGTCGACCACGTAGGTGGTGTCCTTGCCGGGATAGGCGCGGTTGAGCCGTGATAGGGTCTGCACGGCCTGGATGCCGCCCAGCTTGCGGTCCACGTACATGGCGCAGAGCAGCGGCTGGTCGAAGCCGGTCTGGAACTTGTTGGCCACCAGCAGCACGCTAAATTGCGGCGTGGCGAAGGCCTCGCGGATGTCGCGGCCGAGCAGGGCGGGGTTCATGTTGGTTTCGGTGAAGGGCTCCGGCCCGCTGTCCGGATCGTTCACCTCGCCCGAGAAGGCGACCAGCAAGCCGATGCCATAGTTCTGCTGCCGGACGTAGCTCTCCATGGCCCGCATCCAGCGCACCGCCTCCTTTCGGCTGGCCGTGACCACCATGGCCTTGGCCTGCCCGCCCAGGAGGTGGGCCACGTTCTGCCGGAAGTGCTCCACCACGATCCGGACGCGGGCGGCGATGTTGACGGGGTGCAGCCGCACCCACCCCATGATGCCCTTGCGCGCCTCGCCGGCATCGACCTCGGCCTCGGAGACCTCCCTGCCCCCATGGGTCAGCCGGAAGGCCAGCTTGTAGCTGGTGTAGTTCCGCAGCACGTCGAGGATGAAACCCTCCTCGATCGCCTGGCGCATGGCGTAGGTGTGGAAGGCGACCGGCAGGTTGCCGGGCCCGGCGGGCTGTTCGGGGTGCGGGCGCCGGCCGAACAGCTCCAGCGTCTTGGCCTTCGGCGTCGCCGTGAAGGCCACGTAGGTGATGTGCCGGTCCTGCAGGACGCGGGTCGCCATCTCGGCCGCGAGCAGGTCCTCCATGTCGACCTCGCCACCGTCGGCCAGGGCCGCCTGCTCCTCGGGCGACAGGGCGGCCTTGAGCTTCCCGGCCGTGGCGCCGGTCTGGGACGAGTGGGCCTCGTCGGCGATCACCGCGAAGCGCTTGCCGCTGGTGGCGGCGAGCCGCCTGATCTCGGCGATGGCAAAGGGGAAGGTCTGGATGGTGCAGACCACGATCTTCTTGCCGCCGTTGAGCGCCGCGGCCAGCTCCTGGCTCTTGCTGGCCCCCTCGCCGGTGATCGTCGCGACCACGCCCAACGTGCGCTCGAAGCCCTCGATGGCCTCGCGCAACTGCTTGTCGAGCACCGTGCGGTCCGAGACGACGAGGACCGTGTCGAACAGCTTGCGGTGCCCGGCGTCGTGCAGGTCGGCCAGGAAGTGGGCCGTCCAGGCGATGGAGTTGGTCTTGCCCGAGCCGGCCGAGTGCTGGATCAGGTATTTCTGCCCCGGCCCGTCCGCCAGCACCTGCGACACCAGCCGGCGGGTGGCGTCGAGCTGATGGAAGCGGGGGAAGATCCAGCCCTTGAGGCGCTTCTTGTCGTCCTTCACCGGCACCAGGTAGCGGCCGAGGATCTCCAGCCAGCTGTCGCGCTGCCACACCTCCTCCCACAGGTATGCGGTGGGGGCACCGTGCGGATTGGGCGGGTTGCCGGCCCCCATGTCCTGTCCCCGGTCGAAGGGCAGGAAGGTGCTGTCCAGACCGGCGAGGTGGGTACACATGGCGACCCGACTGTTGCTGACGGCGAAGTGGACCAGGGCGCCGCCGGGGAAGCTCAGCAGCGGCTCCGGCAGGTTCCGGCCCGGCACCCTGGGCGGCCGGTCGTAGCGGTACTGGTCGATCGCGTCCCCGACGGACTGGGTGTAGTCCGACTTCAGCTCGGCGGTGGCCACCGGGATACCGTTGAGGAACAGTACGAGGTCCAGGCAGTCCTCCCCCTGCAGGGAGTAGCGGACCTGCCGCACCACCCGCAGCCGGTTGGCGGCGTAACGGCTCTGAAGCGCCTCGTTCATGCCGAGCGCCGGGCGGAACTGGCACAGGGACAGGCGCTGCTTGAGGCCCACCACATCCAGCCCGTCCCGCAACAGTGCCAGAATTCCCTGCTTGTCGAGCGCGGTGCGCAGGCGGTCGGCCAGGGTGGTGGAAGCGGCGGGGCCGTGGGTCTTGCTCAGGCTCTCCCAGGCCTCGGGCTGGGTGGCTTGTACCCAGGCGATCAGATCCTCGGGGAAGAGGGCATGGGCACGGTCGTAGTGCGTGGCGGCACCCGGCTCGTAGAACCAGCCATGGGCTGCCAGGTAGGCGCAGATGCCCTCCTCGAAGGCGATCTCTTTGTGAAGGCTCACGCGGCCTCCGCCGGATGCTCGGCGGCTAGGTCGCGAACGTCTATCTTACCGGTAACGGCGGCGGAGATCAGAGCGGCGCGACGCTCGCGGAAAAGGGTGACGGCGCGTTCAGCTTCGGCGGTAAGGGCATCGACGATGGAGCTTGCTTCGGTCAGGAAGGCAATGATCGCCGTCTGCTCGCCAACAGGAGGCATTGGGATAGTGATTTCCTTCACCGTCTCGATGGAAACCTCGTTGAATGTCGAGCCCTGCCGCATCAATGCCCAGTACTCAGTGGCGCTCTTGCTGCGCAGAAAGGCAACGAGAAACTCGGAAGTAACTGTTCCATTGCTTACGATGCGGGCGACGCCACGAGATAGATTTACGCCGTGGAGCTCCTTATGGACAACATGGCAAGAACCGATCGATGCTCGGATTCCAAGAATGACCTCGCCGCCTTCCAGGCAGGTGCGTGGATAAGCCGCTGCAATTTCTGCGGTCGTTTTCTGTAACGAATCAAGATCGAACGAAGCGCTTGTCATGTTGGTCGTCTGTATGAATGGAACGCCTTCGTCCTGCGCGTCACCGGGCTGAACAATGCCATAGGAAATGCTGGTTCCGGGCAGGATCAGATGCTTGAGTCGCTTCACCTCCCAATGCGCCGGCACCTCCCCCAGCCACTCCACGCCGGAGTCCTTCATCGGCACGTTGGGGTCGAGGCCCTTGGTGACGGCCTGGGAGATGACGGCCTGCCGCTTCTCCTTCAGCAGCGCGATTAGCCGCTCCTGCTCAGCCACCAGCGCGTCAATCTTGCCGGTCTCGCGGTCGAGGAAGGCGGCGATCGCGGATTGCTCGGCGGGCGGGGGCAACACGAACAAAAGATTGCCCAGTTCCTCCGCATTCAGGTGCGGTTGCGCCGCTCGGAGCCGCAACAGGTTGATCTGTGCCTCAAGCATATACTTCGACAACAGCGCCGCCGCCGCGAAGGCGGGGGCTATTCCGGGCTTCATGCGAACGGCCATGTCAAAGCCAGCGATTGCACCAACCCAGTCTGCGGTCACGATCGCAGAGTCGCCCGTATAGGCGCCGCTCCGGACCACCACGATATCCCCAAGCGCCAGTCGCGTGACTCGAGATTCCGGCAACGCCGCTTCGTCCACGTAGACCAGTCCCTCGGTGCTCAGTTCACCACGCTTCACATTGGTTGCGCGGAGGAAGCGGGTTCCGTCGAGGTGATATTCTGGTGGCTGTCCGAGACCGTAGGAAATTGTCGCAGCGCGCTTGAACGAGATGACAGCCCAGTGGCGCGGAATGTTGCCCATGGCAGAAATTCCACTCTCCCGATATTCCGGATACGCGGGAAACGTCATACTTCGCCTTCTCCGCCAGCCTTCGGCTTGTGCCGCTTCAACAGGGCCTTCGCCGCACCTTCCAATTGCCGCAACGTTTCCATCTCGCCTTCCGCTTCCAGCGCAGCACGGCGGCGGGCAGCAAACGCCTCGTATTCCACGGCGGCCTTGCGGTCCGCTTCCTCCCGCGTCACCCGCCCGGCATGGGGCAGCACGGCGCGATCGTTGAAGCGCAGAAAGTCATCCAGCCGGGTCCTCCAGTCGGCCAGGAAAACCTGCTTACGGCGCCGCGCCTGGTCCTCCGCGAAGTCGAGGAACATCACCACGATGCGGTTCAACTCGGTGATTTCCGGCGCGGTCAGGTAGTTTTTCGCCACCGTCACATCGGCCTTGCGCACCCGCTCGCCAGCCCGCGCCGTCAGGCCCATGTTCGGCTTGGTGGCATCGGCGCGGCTGGCGATCAGTTCCGGCGCCGTCTGGCCGGTGGCGGCGAAGTGCAGCTTGTTCTGTACCACCTGGAACACCGCCTGGGTCTCCGCCGCCCCCGGCGCATAGTCGGCGGCCAGTGCGATGATCTCGCGCACCCGCAGATAGACCCGCCGTTCACTGGCGCGGATGTCGCGGATGCGTTCCAGCAGTTCATCGAAGTAATCCGGCATATCCGGCCCGGGCGGGTTCCGCAGCCGCTCATCATCCAGCACGAAGCCCTTGCGGAGGTATTCCTCCAGCCGTGCCGTCGCCCATTGGCGGAACTCGGTGCCGCGCGCGCTGCGCACCCGGAAGCCGACGGCAAGGATGGCCGGCAGGCTGTAATGCTGGATGGCGCGGGAAACCTGCCGCTTCCCCTCGGTTCGAACTATCAAGTAGGACTTGATAGTTGCCTCCGGCGTCAGTTCGGCCTCCGCGTAGATGTTCCGCAGATGCAGGTCGATGTTCTGCACGGTGGTCTGGAACAGCTCCGCCATTTGCGCCTGGGTCAGCCACAGCATGTCCTCGGCGAAGCGACATTCCAGTCGGGTACGGCCGTCCTCGGTCTGGTAGAGCAGCAGGGAGGAAGGCGGGGGTGCCTTGCTCATCCCGCCAGCCCTTCGATCATCGCCCGGATACGGTCCGTCACCTGCTTCAGATCAGCATCGATTTCCTCCAGCGGGCGCGGCGGCTCGAACACATAGAAGTGCCGGTTGAAGGGGATCTCGTAGCCCACCTTCGTCTTCTCCTCGTCGATCCAGGCATCCGGCGCGTGCGGCTTCACCTCGCGATCGAAGTAGGCTTGGATATCCTCGGTCAGCGGTACGTTCTCCGTGTCCCGCAGCGCGCTGTCCGGCTGCGGCTTGCCCTTTCCCTTGCCCTTCTGGCCCAGCACCACCGCGCCCTTCTCATCGCGCAGCGGCCGCTCCACCGTGATGGTGCGGTAGCCGAAGGCCTCGTTGCGGAACAGGCGCGACATCGGCGCCAGCTTCACCGCGCCGCCCTCCGGGGCCGGGGGCGGCGCCTCACCCGCGCGCACCACCACGCGGCTCACCCGCCCCTCGGCATCCGTCACGCTGGCCACCTGCGCCTCCGCCGCCTCGCCGAACAGGCGGGTGACCTCGTCGGTCAGATCGTCGCCCATCTGCTTGCGCTTGGAGCCAAGGCTCTTGCGCATCTTGCTCCACATCGCCGAGGCGTCGATCAGCTGCACCAGCCCGCGCCGCGCCGCCGGCTTGCGGTTGGACAGGATCCAGACATAGGTCGCGATGCCGGTATTGAAGAACATGTCGGTGGGCAGGGCGATGATCGCCTCCACCAGATCGTTCTCCAGCACATGGCGGCGGATCTCGCTCTCGCCCGATCCGGCGCCGCCGGTGAAGAGCGGCGAGCCGTTGAGCACGATGCCGATCCGACTGCCGCCCTCGGCCGCCGGCCGCATCTTGCTCAGCAGGTGCAGCAGGAACAGCAGCGAGCCGTCCGAGATGCGTGGCAGCCCCGGCCCGAAGCGGCCGGCATGGCCCTTCTGCTCGGCCTCCTTGCGGACCTCCTTCTCCACCTTCTTCCACTCCACTCCGAAGGGCGGGTTGGAGAGCATGTAGTCGAATTTGCGGGCCGCGTGCCCATCCTCGGAGAGGGTGTTGCCGGGGACGATGTTGCGCACGTCCTGGCCCTTGATGAGCATGTCCGCCTTGCAGATGGCGTAGCTCTCGTCGTTCAGCTCCTGGCCGAACATGGTCAGCGAGGCCTGGGGGTTGTGCTCCAGCAGGTGCTCGGCCGCGACCGAGAGCATGCCGCCGGTGCCGGCCGTGGGGTCGTAGATGGTGCGGACGGCGCTGGTGTTGGGGGTGAGGATGTCGCTGTCCTCGATGAACAGCAGGTTCACCATCAGGCGGATGACGTCGCGCGGCGTGAAATGCTCGCCGGCCGTCTCGTTCGACACCTCGGCGAACTTGCGGATCAGCTCCTCGAAGGCCAGCCCCATGTCGTGGTTGCTGACCTGATCCGGGTGCAGGGGGAAGCCGGCGAAGCGCTCGGTGACCTGGTAGAGCAACCCGGCCTTGGCCAGCCGGTCGACCTGCTCGGCGAAGCGGAACCGCTCGAAGATGTCGCGCACGGCGGTGGAGAAGCCGCGGATGTAGGCCGCCAGGTTGGTGGCCAGGTTGTCCGGGTCGCCCATCAGCGTCTTCAGGTCGAGGGGCGAGGTGTTGACGAAGCTCGTCCTCGCCACGCGCAGCAGGAAGGGCTCCGGGTCGATCCCCAGCGGCTCCCGCGCCTTCTTCTCGGCCAGGACGGCGATTTTCGTGGGGGCTAGCACGCAGTCGAGGCGGCGCAGGACGGTGAAGGGCAGGATCACCCGACCGTACTCGGAGGGCTTGTAGTCGCCACGCAACAGGTCAGCGACCGACCAGATCAGGGCAGAAAGGGAGACGGACTGGCTCAAGAGCGGGATCCTGGCGGCTAAGCGAATGATTCGAAGGTGTTATTCACTATAGCCGCATTTGTTCCGCCCTGAACACGGCCCCCGGGGTGCATGGGACCTGGAGCGGCCGATGTCGCTGGCCCGCCGCGGGGTCGAGAGGCAGGCCGGAATAGCGGTGACCCACGCCGCGCTCCCATCGTCGCCGGTTGCCACCCCAAGGTGCGGCAGTCCGCGAGGAGGCGCGACCTGACAGCGGAACCGCCATCGTCGCAGACGCCCGGCCTGCCGCCGCAGGGCATTCGCATCGACACGCGGTCTTCTTCGAGCATGTGCTCATTCCTTGCCGTTCTGCTCGCGCTCATTGCTCAGCCCGCCGTTGGGCAGGAGGGAGGCAGCGGCCGGCGCTGCGGGGTGCTGGGCGACAGCCTGGCTGTCGGCGCCGCCCGCCACGCCCCCGGCTGCGAGATGCGCGCCAGGATCGGCATCGGCAGCGCCGAGTTCGCCCGGACCTATGCCGCCACGCCCGTCCGGGCCGACGCGGTACTGATCTCACTTGGCGCCAACGACGGAGGTCGCTCCGATACGCTGGACAATCTGGCGGCGGTCCACGCCGCCGTGGTCGCCCGCTCCGTCACCTGGATCCTGCCGGCCCGTGGCGATGGGGCGCGGCGGGCGATCCTGGCGATCGCGCACGCACTCGGCGACCGCCTCATCGAGACGCGCGCCGTCACCGGCGGCGACGGCCTCCACCTGACGGCGCAGGCCTATTGGGCCGTGGCGCAGATCCCCGTCGGCGCGGCCGCGCGCTGAGGCAGGGCGCTCAGTTCCGGCCAGGGACCGACCCCGTTCCAGGCCTGCCGCAGCGCGCCCCTGACCACGGCCGCCACCCCCGGGGCCCGGTAGGGCGGCTCGTCGACCAGGAGGGCGTAGGCGCGTTGCAGAGCCTCCAGCTTCAGCGGATCGGTCTGCTCCGCGAAGCCCCGCAGCGTGCCCATCGCGATCTCCACCTCGCTCCGGCGCGGGGCCAGCGCCGCCTCGAACTCCGCTATCGAGGCGGCTTTCGCCGGCTCGACCGCGACCAGGAAGTCGAGGGCCGCCCGCACGTCGCGCTCGGTGATGAAGTGCGGGTGGTCGGGGCCGGCATAGCGGATCACGGTGGGACGCGAGACGAAGGTCATGGCATGGCCTCCTGGTGGGGCTTCGGGAGGGTGCGGGGGCGCCGCAGGCAGCGCTCCCCGGGGGGCGGCAGGCCGGGCATGTCGGCCCGCGCGTACCGGCCCCAGCCGATGCGGACCACCAGCCCCGCGACGCGCAGGGCACGCAGATGGCCGGTGACGTTCGACACCGAG
>NZ_BDLP01000150.1:0-10479 GCF_001950415.1 Roseomonas sp. TAS13 | reverse complement strand
GTCGAGGCAGAGGAGCAAGGCGGCGAGGGCGTTCCAGCGGCCGCCTTCGCGGCTGGCGGCGCGGAGCCAGGCGCGGCGGCGGGTGGCGCTCTGCCTGTCGGGGGCGGGGTGCGGCATGGCGGCGGTCTCGCATGGCGCCGCTCGCGGAGCCTTGATCAAGGTCAAGGCGGGTATGCCCCGCACCGGCCTAGGGAGCCGCATGAGGCGAACCGTGCCGCCCCTTGCGGCTCCTGGCGGAGTCCGGGCCGGGCGCGGCGCCCAAACGGCGGAGCAAGCCATGGATCCGGGTGTCGTCGACCTATCACGACTGCAGTTCGCGCTGACCGCGCTGTACCACTTCCTCTTCGTGCCCCTGACGCTGGGCCTCTCCTTCATGCTGGTCATCATGGAGAGCGTCTACGTGATGACCGGGCGCCCCATCTGGCGCACCATCACGCAGTTCTGGGGCACGATCTTCGGCATCAACTTCGTGCTCGGCGTCGCCACCGGGCTGACGATGGAGTTCCAGTTCGGCACGAACTGGTCCTACTTCTCGCACTACGTGGGCGACATCTTCGGCGCCCCGCTGGCGATCGAGGGGCTGATGGCCTTCTTCCTGGAGGCCACCTTCGTCGGGCTGATGTTCTTCGGCTGGGACCGGCTGAGCCGGATCGGGCATCTCTTCGTCACCTTCATGGTGGCGCTGGGCACCAACCTCTCGGCGCTGTGGATCCTGATCGCCAACGGCTGGATGCAGAACCCGGTCGGCGCGGCCTTCAACCCGGAGACCATGCGCATGGAGGTCGTGGACTTCATGTCCGTGCTCCTCAACCCGATCGCGCAGGCCAAGTTCGTCCACACCGTTTCCGCCGGCTATGTCATTGCCTCGGTGGCGGTGCTGGGCATCTCCGCCTTCTACCTGCTGCGCAACCGGCATGCCGGATTCGCGCGGCGCTCCATGGCGGTGGCGGCGGCCTTCGGCCTCGCCTCCTCGCTCTCGGTCGTGGTGCTGGGCGACGAGTCCGGCTACGCGCTCACCGACAACCAGAAGATGAAGCTGGCCGCCATCGAGGCCGCCTGGCACACCGAGGCATCGCCCGCCGGGCTCACCCTCTTCGGCATGCCGAACTTCGCCGAGCGCCGCACCGACTATTCCGTGCAGATCCCCTGGGTGCTGGGGCTGATCGCCACCCGCAGCCTGGACAAGCAGGTGACGGGCATGTCGGAGCTGGTGCTGCTGGCGCAGGAGCGCATCGCCTCCGGCCAGATCGCCTATGGCGCCGTGCAGGTGCTGAAGCAGGATCCGAAGGACGCCGCGGCCCGCGCGGTCTTCGCCCAGCACGGGCGTGACCTGGGCTACGGGCTGCTGCTGAAGCGCTATGTGGACGACCCCCGCCAGGCGACGCCAGCGCAGGTCGAACAGGCGGCCTGGGACACCGTGCCGAGCGTGCCGCTGATGTTCTGGAGCTTCCGCATCATGGCCGGGATCGGCTTCGCCATGATCGCGCTCTTCGCCACGGCCTTCGTGCTCTGCTCGATGCGCCGCTTCGACCAGCGCTGGTTCCTCCGGCTCTGCGTGCTGGCCATCCCGCTGCCCTGGCTGGCGGTGGAACTGGGCTGGATCATCGCCGAGATGGGCCGCCAGCCCTGGGCGATCGAGGGCGTGCTGCCGACCGCGCTCGGCGTCTCCTCGCTTTCCCGCGCCGCGCTCTGGACCACGATCGTGGGCTTCACCCTGCTCTACGGCACCCTGGCGGTGATCGAGGTCAGCCTGATCCTGCGCACCGTCCGCCGCGGACCCTATGCGGGGCATGAGGACCCGCAGCCCCAGCCCGGCACGCTGCCCGCGTCGCCGATGACCGCCTGAAGGAGGACGGGTCATGGAATTTCCCCTCGATTATGCGACCCTGCGGGTGATCTGGTGGGGGCTGATGGGCGTGCTGCTCATCGGCTTCGCCCTCACCGACGGCTGGGACATGGGCGTCGCCGCCATGCTGCCCTTCGTCGCCCGCACGGATGTGGAGCGGCGCATGGTGATCAACACCGTGGGCCCGACCTGGGAAGGCAACCAGGTCTGGTTCATCCTGGGCGGCGGCGCGATCTTCGCCGCCTGGCCCTTCGTCTACGCCGTCAGCTTCTCCGGCTTCTACCTCGCCATGTTCCTGGTGCTGGCGGCGCTGATCCTGCGGCCCGTCGGCTTCAAGTACCGCTCCAAGCGCCCCGGCGCCGCCTGGCGGGAGCGCTGGGACTGGGCGCTGTTCATCGGCGGCTTCGTCCCGGCCCTGGTCTTCGGCGTGGCGGTGGGCAACGTGCTGCGCGGCGTGCCCTTCCGGCTGGATGGCGACCTGCGCGCCTTCTACGACGGCACGCTGCTCGGCCTCTTCACCCCCTTCACCCTGGTCTGTGGCCTGCTCTCGGTGGCGATGGTGGTACTGCACGGCGCCTCCTTCCTGAGCGTCAAGCTGGAGCACGGGCCGGTGCATGACCGGGCCCGCCGCTTCGGCGCCGTGGCGGCGCTGGCCTCGATCCTGCTCTTCGCCATCGGCGGCGCCTTCATCGCCTATGGCGACATGGGCTTCCGCCCGAGCGGCGTGGTGGACCCGGCCGGCTTCTCCAACCCGCTGCGCTCCGGCACCGTCGCCGCGGCCGGCGCCTGGCTGGACAACTACAGCACCTATCCCTGGATGAAGATCGCCCCCGCCCTGGGCTTCGGCGGCGCCGTCCTGGCCCTGCTGGGCATCCTGTGGCGCAAGGAGGTGCCGGCCTTCCTCGGCTCCTCGCTCTCCACGCTGGGCATCATCGGCACGGTGGGCCTGTCGATGTTCCCCTTCATCCTGCCGAGCTCGGTGGACGCCTCCTCCAGCCTGACGGTCTGGAACGCCTCCTCCTCCCACCGGACCCTGTTCATCATGCTGGTGGTGACCGTGATCTTCCTGCCGATCGTGCTGGCCTACACCGCCTGGGTCTACCGGGTGCTCTGGGGCCGGGTGACCAGCCAGGACATCGCCGCCCATCCCCATTTCTACTGAGGACGAAGATCCATGTGGTATTTCGCCTGGGTGCTGGGCCTCGGCCTGGCCGTTACCTTCGGGGTGCTGAACGGCATGTGGCTGGAGTTCCACCTGCCGCCTGACGAGAGCGACATCCATCCGGCCCACTGAGGCTCTGGATCCCCGGGATGGGGCGGGGGCGGCCGGCAAGGCCGCCTTCCGCTGCCTCCGCCCCCTTCCGCCGGCCCCCCCAGCCCCCGGGGAGCCGGTATGGGGTGACCGCCCGGGCGCCATGCGCTCCCGGCAGGGCCTTCCTTTTCACAAGCCCTTCCGGCCCCGCTATACTGCCGCGGTCCAGCCGGGGGGCTTGCGCCATTCACCGTCCATGTGCCGATTGCCAGGTCCGTGACCAGTCGCTCTGCGGTTCCCTGAGCGACGAGGAACTGCGCAGCCTCAATGCCATCGGCCGCCACCGGAAGCTGGAGCGGGGCCAGACCCTGCTCTGGGCGGGGGACGAGGCGCTGCTCTGCGCCAACCTGCTGTCCGGCGTGCTCAAGCTCAGCGCGGCGACGGCGGATGGGCGGGAACAGATCGTCGGCCTGCTCTACCCGGCGGATTTCGTGGGCCGCCCCTTCGCCGAATCCGCCGAGCACACGATCACCGCCCTGACCGATGCGCAGCTCTGCGTCTTTCCCCGGAAGCCCTTCGAGGAGACGCTGGAGGAGCATGTCCGGATGGAGCGCCTGCTGCTCCGCCGCACCCTGGCCGCGCTGGACGACGCCCGCAACCGGATGCTTCTGCTCGGCCGCAAGACGGCGGAGGAGAAGGTGGCGAGCTTCCTTCTCGACATGTCGGTGCATCTGGCCCCCGGGGAGGAGCGGGGCGGGCGGGCGGTCACCTTCGACCTGCCGCTGACCCGGGCACAGATCGCCGACGTGCTGGGCCTGACCATCGAGACGGTCAGCCGCCAGATGACCCGGCTGAAGCGCGCCGGCCTGATCGACCTGCCCGCCGGCCGCCTCGTCACCATCCGCGACCGCGATGCGCTGGAGGAACGCGCCGAGGCCGCCTGAGTCCCGCCGGCCCCGGACCGTCAGGCCTGCGGATCGGCCTCCAGGCTGGCCGAGAGGATGGCCACCGTGGCGGGCGAGAGGCGCGCGCGCGCCAGGGTCAGGATGGCCAGTTCCTCGAAGGCCAGGGCGCGGCGGTAGCCGTCGAAGAAGCAGCGCAGCATATAGCCCAGCGCCTCGGCATCCCCGGCCAGCGCCCCGGGGACGGCGGCATCGAGTTGCCCGCCCAGGTCCCTTGCATGCAGCTCGTCCAGCGCGTGCTGCCCCCTGATCCGGCCGAGGACGCAGCGCCGCAGCGCCGTGCCGTCCGCCCCGGGAAAGAGCATGGCCAGCAGGGCCTGCTCCTGCTGCTGGTGGCGTGGCACGAGGATGCGCAGCTCGCGGCTCACGGCCTGCTTCTCCTCCATCTCCGGGAGATGCGGCAGCCGGTCCGCGATCCGTTCCAGCCGGTCGCAGAGCTGTCGCAGCGAGGCATGGTCCACGGCCAGGGCGCGGATGCGCTGGTCCAGGCTCCCTTGCCAGCGCTCGCAGAGCCGGAAGAGCTGCGCCCCTGGCTGTGTCGTCTCCACCATCTTCGGCCCTCCTGCCGGGCCGGTCATAGGGGCGGCGGCGGCGGCCGGCATTGACACCAATCAAGGCCACGACCCGATCGGCCATGCTCCGCATCTCGTGACCTGGAGTGCCATCCCCGGGGCGCCATGGCTCCGGGGCATGACGGTCCGGGGCTTCCCTTGCGCTGGATCAAGGCGCGCCGGCGTGCCCGGGCGCATGAGGCGCGCCATGGACGGCTTCATCGACATGGCCCAGCACCTGACCCAGGATCATTCCCAGGACCGCGCGCTGCTCGCGCTCGCGGAGGCAAGGGTGCCCCGCTACACCAGCTATCCCACCGCCGCGCAGTTCGGGGCGCTGGAGGAAGCCCGCTACCGCGACTGGCTCCGCCAGGGCGTGCGGCCGGGCGACACGCTGTCGCTCTACGTGCACGTGCCCTTCTGCCGGGAGCTCTGCTGGTACTGCGCCTGCCACACGAAGCCGACCCGTTCGGCAGCGCGCATCCGCGCCTATACCGAGGCGCTTCTGGCCGAGGTCGCGCTGCTGGCGGAGTCGCTGCCGCCACATGCCGGCGTGTCGCACCTGCATCTGGGGGGCGGCACCCCCTCGATCCTGGGCGCGGAGGGGCTGGGCGCCCTGCTGGCGGCGCTGCGGGAGCGATTCCATATCCGTGACGATGCGGAGCTGGCGATCGAGCTCGACCCGCGCCTGCTGGACGAAGCGCTGGCCGGCGCCCTGGCCGGGATAGGCTTCAACCGGGCAAGCCTGGGCGTTCAGGACATCGCGCCGGAGGTCCAGTCCAGGATCGGGCGGCCGCAGCCGGCGGAACAGGTCGCGCGCGCGATGAAGTGGCTGCGCGCCGCGGGGATCGGCGGCATCAACCTGGACCTGATGTACGGGCTGCCGGGGCAGACCATCGCGCATGTGGAGGCCAGCGCCCGCTTCGCCGCCTGGCTCCGCGCCGACCGGGTCGCGGTCTTCGGCTACGCGCATGTGCCCTGGATGCGGCCGCACCAGCAGGCGATCGACGCCACGCTGCTGCCCGGCGTGGTCGCGCGGCTGGGGCAGGCGGAACGTGCCGAGGCGGTGCTGCGGCGGATGGGCTACGAGGCGCTGGGCCTGGACCACTTCGCCCTGCCCGGGGACCCTCTCACGCAGGCGGCACGGGAGGGCAGCCTGCGCCGCAACTTCCAGGGCTACACCACCGACCGCGCGCCGGTGCTGCTGGGCCTCGGCCCTTCCGCGATCGGCAGCCTGCCGGGTGGCCATGCGCAGAACGAGACGGATGAGCGCCGCTACCGCGAGCAGGTCCTGGCCGGCCACCTGCCGGTCGTGCGCGGCGTGGCGGCGACGCGGGAGGACAGGCAGCGCGCCGCGCTGATCGAGCGCCTGATGTGCGACTTCGCCCTCGACATCGACGCGCAGGCGGAGTCGGAGCCGGGGATGCGCGCCATCCTCGACGAAGGGCTGGAGCGGATGCTGCCGCTCTGCTGCAGCGGCCTCGTGCGGCGGGAGGGTGCGCGGCTGGAGGTGCTGCCCGCCGGGCGGCGCTTCGTGCGGCAGGTCGCGGCCTGCTTCGACGCCTATCTCGCGCCCGGTGCGAAGCGGCATTCCGCCGCGGTGTGATCCAGATCAAGGAATGCCGCGCCGCCCCCGCCTATGAACACACTCATGCGGTGACTGCGCCGCTTCGATGCGAGAGAGACGATGAACAAGACCTTTCGGATGGTTTCGGCCGTGGCGATGGCGGCGGGCCTGATGGCCACGCCGGCCCTGGCGCAGCAGGAGCCGGTGCGCGGCAAGCAGGCCGGCGACCTGGTCCTGGGCTTCGGCGCCATCGGCGTCCTGCCGGAGAAGGGCGGCCATGTGGACGCGATCGGCGGCAAGCCGGATGCGAGCAACAGTGCCTCGCCGCAGCTCGATCTGAGCTACTTCTTCACGCCCTATTTCTCGGTGAACGCGATCGCCGCGACCACCCGGCATGACCTGTCCGTGCGCGGCTCCGCCATCGGCGGCCTGGATCTTGGCCATGCCTGGATCCTGCCGCCGACCGTCACGGCGCAGTTCCACCCGCTGCCGGCTTCCCGCTTCAGCCCCTATATCGGCGTCGGCGTGAACTACTCGGTCTTCTACGGCGAGGGCGGCAGCCTCAGCGCGCCGGTGAACAAGGTGGTGGTGAAGAATGCCTGGGGCTGGGCGCTGAACGCCGGCATCGACTACGAACTCAGCCCGCGCTGGGTGATCAACGTCGATGCGAAGAAGCTGTTCCTCGATCCCCGCGTCTCGGTGAACAGCGGCGCCATCATGGCCCGCGCGGACCTCGACCCCTGGATCGTCGGCGCCGGCATCCGCTACCGCTTCTGACCGCCACGCCGCGGTTCGCTCCTGGCCTGCCGGCAAGACGTCCCTGCGTGGCGCCGGTGGCCGGCCCCCGGGGGAGAGGCGCTGCCTCTCGCCCCGGAACCCCCACTCCGCCAGGACGCTGCGCGCCCTGGCCCCCCTGTGCTGGCGTCCGTGGTGACCGCCGCCCTGTGGCCCGGTCCCGGGAGCCGGGTGGACAGGCGGGGCTCCGGAAACGCGTGGAACACCCTGACCGCGCCGGAGGGCATGGCTCTCCGGCGCGGTCAGGCGTCAGAAAGCGGCAGCAAGCGGGAGGTCCAGGGTCAAGCCCATACGTTTGACCAGGTTCCTGGCGGATGGGGGGTATCGGGGGGGTCGAGGCGCTGCCTCGACGCCGTAGGCCAGGCAGGGCCTTTCCCCCTGGGCGTGAAGCGCGGCGCGGGACGATCAGCCGGCGGCGGCCAGCCCGTGCCGGATGGCGTCGTGCAGGACCCCGGCGCTGTGGCGGAGCTCCTGGTTCTCCCGCGCATCCAGTGGCGGCAGCAGCGGCGCCGAGGCCCCCTGCGCGCCCAGGACATGCGGCAGCGAGATGCAGGTCTCCGGCACGCTCAGAACCTCGTCCATGAAGGTCGAGACGCTGAACAGCACATGCTCGTCGTTCAGCAGCGCGCGGGTGAGGCGCGCGATGCAGCCGCCAATGCCGAAATTCGACACGCCCTTGCCTTCCTTGATGCGGTAGGCGGAGGTGCGGACCTCCTGCGCGATGGTGGCCTGCACCTCGGGCGGGATGGGGTGGCCCAGCTTCTCGGCGAAAAGCGTCAGCGGCATTCCGGCCACATGCGCGCCGCTCCAGTGCAGGACCTCGGAATCGCCGTGCTCGCCCAGGACATTGACATGGACGGAGCCGGGCGAGACGCCGAGATGCTGCGCCAGCCGGTCGCGGAAGCGGGCGGAATCCAGCGCGCAGCCGGTGCCGATGGCGCGGCCCTTCGGCACGCCGAAGCGCCGCACCGCGATGGCGGGCATCACGTCCACCGGGTTGGTGGCGAAGAGCAGCACCGTCTCCGGTGCCACCCTCAGGACCCGCTCCAGCACCGCCGAGACGACATGCACATTGGCGGCAAGCAGGTCCAGCCGCGTCTGCCCCGGCTTCAGGCTGGTGCCGGCGGTGATCACCACCACCTGCGCCCCGGCGAGGTCGGCATAGTCCCCCGCGCGGATCTGCGCCGTGCCGCCGAAGGCGGCGGCATGGGCGATGTCCTGCGCCTCGGAGCGAGCGCGGGCCTGGTCGAGATCGACCAGCACGATCTCCCGCACCCCGGGCGTGATGGCGAGGAGGTAGCCCGCCGCGGCGCCGACCAGCCCTGCGCCGATGATCCCGACCTTGCGCATCCTACAGCACTCCCATCATCGGCCAGAGGGTGACGGACAGCAGCCAGATCAGCGCGAGCCCCACCACGGTCATCACCACGCCGACCTTGGCGAACTGGATCGTGCTGAAGGCGCCGGTGCCGTAGCAGAGCATGTTCTGCGGCGCGTTGGTCGGCAGGATGAAGCCGAAGGACACGACGAAGCTCTGGATCAGCACGATGCCGAAGGCCGCCTGCGGGCCGAAGGGCAGGGTCTGGGTGAAGGCGATCATGATCGGGATCAGCGTGCTGGCCAGCCCGGTCGCCGAGGCGAAGCCCAGGTGCAGCACGACGGAGAAGACCGAGAGCGCCAGCACCACATTGGCCACGGCCATGCCGCCCAGGCCGAGCTGCCCGAGCGTGACCCCCGCCAGCCAGGCGGCGGCGCCGGTGCGGGACAGCAGGATGCCCAGCGAGATGCCCGCCGCGAAGAGCACCACCGTGCCCCAGGGCACCAGCTTCTCCGCCTGCGACCAGTTCATCACGCCGATGCGCGGCATCAGCAGCAGGGCGATGCCGAGCTGCGTGGTGGTGGTGGTGTCGAGGGGATGCAGCCAGCCCTCGGTGGACCAGAGGACGAGCAGCAGCAGCGCCACCAGCATCAGCCGCTTCTCGGCGGGGCTCACCGGGCCCAGCTCGTCCAGCTCCGCCTGCAGCCGCCGCTGCGCCTCGCCAGCCTCGGGCACCTGCGGCCGGAGGATCAGCAGCGCCACGACAAACATCGTCACGCACATGCCGAGGGTGAAGGGCAGGGCGGTGATGAACCACTGGCCCCAGGAGATGTTCACCCCGAAGCTGCCCTGCATGAAGCTCAGGCTGATCAGGTTCTGCGCCGCGCCGGTCTTGATGCCCATGTTGAAGACCGAGCAGATCATGGCGGTGACGATCATCAGCGTGGCGCCCAGGCTGCTCGCCACCGGCAGGCCAAGCGCGGTGACGATGCCCACCATGATCGGGATCACCGCGCCGACGCGGGCGGTGGCGGAGGGGATGAACAGCGCCAGCACGAAGCCCACGATCATCGCGCCGATGATCAGCCGCGCAGGCGAGATGCCGACCTTCGACATGACGAGCAACGCGACGCGGCGGTCGAGGCCGGTGAGCTTCAGCGCCACCGCCAGGAACAGCGCGCCCGCCACCAGCAGCACGGCGGAGGACGAGTATCCGGTCAGCATCACCGCGAGGGCGCTGGAGGAGGTCATGGGCGCGCCGCCCTCGGTCAGCGGATGCCCCATCAGCCCCAGCACGGCCATGCCGGTCAGCACGATGGCACTCGCGGCGGGCGAGACGCATTCGCTGATCCAGAGGATGATCACCAGCGCCAGCAGCCCGAGCGCCACCTGCCCGGAGGCGGTGAGGCCGGCGGGCGTCGGCAGCATCAGGATGGCGCCATAGACGATCAGTGCGAAGGCAAGAAAGGCGAGTTTGCGGTTCGAGGTCGGTTCTGCCGGCGATGAGAGAAGCATGAAAGACTCCCGGTCTTGTTCAGCCAGGGCCATGCTGACCCCGTGGCGGGATTGGTCAACATGACTTCCGAAGTTCTCCATGGCCGTGAAGCATGTTTACCATGCAGTATGGGTATTACTGCCGCTCTTCCTGTGGACAACTGATTTTTGTGGCGTTTTCTTGATCCTGCGCAAAGACGCGGTGTGCCTGCCTCGCGACACTGCTCCATTTTCGCGCCGCCACCGCTCGTTCGGGGCCTTGGCCGCCGCCCCTCGGGACAAGCTGCCACCGCCTGGCTTCCCCCTCTTCTCCCGGCGGCGCGAAGGGCGCAGATTGCGCCCTCTTCGAACGCAACGCCGGGGCCCCGCAACCCCGGGTTCATGGAATGGTGGCAGGCTCATGCAGAACGGCGAGGACATCTGGCGGCTGGTCGAGGCGAAGCGCGAGGAATTCGCCGAGCTGAGCGACCGCGTCTGGGGCACGCCCGAGCTGAACTATGCCGAGCAGCGCTCCGCCGCCGCCCATGCCGGGATGCTGGAGCGGCAGGGCTTCCGCATCACGAAGGGTGTCGCGGGCATCCCGACCGCGGTGATGGGCGAGGCGGGCGAGGGCGGGCCGGTGATCGCCATCCTGGGCGAGTACGACGCGCTGCCCGGGCTGAGCCAGGAGGCCGGCCTGGCCGAGCCGCGCCCG
>NZ_BDLP01000149.1:0-10512 GCF_001950415.1 Roseomonas sp. TAS13 | reverse complement strand
GCGCCAGGGCGGGCAGCAGCGAGGCATGGCCGCGCGGCCCGTCCTGCACCCGCCGGGCCAGCACGCGCCCATCCTCCCGGATCAGGGCGGAACACCGCGCCAGCGCGCCATCGAGGGCGAGGACTCTCATCGGAAGACCCGGAGCGGAAGAGGGCAGGGGAGCGGCGGCATCATGGCGCCGCCTTATAGGCGATTTCCCGGCTTCTGCCGCCCGCCTCGCGCCTCACCAGCCATGCCGGGGCCGCCGCTCCAGCATGGCCGCCAGCATCAGCCCGCCGACCAGCGAGACATGCTCCAGCGCCACCGTCAGGTCGCGGAAGGCCTCCTCACCCGACTTCGCCCAGAAGGGATGCGCGACGGGAATGGTCAGCAGGGTGAAGACCGCCAGCGCCCCCGCGGCGAGCCAGACCTGGCGGTTGAGGATGATCAGCGCCGAGGCGCCGATCTGCAGCAGCAGCACCGCCAGGTTCACCGCCCAGCCGGGATGCAGGCCGAACCCTTCCATCAGCGCGGCGCTGGCCCGGAAATCCAGCAGCTTCGCCAGCCCGCTGCTCCAGAACACCAGGGTCAGCAGCAGACGCGCCACCCATCCGAAGTTCCGCGCATCCAGCAGCCCGGCCACGAACCAGGGCATCGTCCGGCCCGCGCGGGCCGGCGCCGGGCGCGGCGCGGCGGGCAGGCTCCGTTCCACCGGATGCACCGTCCCCTCCCGGACGATCCCCTTCCCTTCGAATCCTGGCATGGCCGGCTCCCTCTGCTTGTGCCGGCATCCCGTCTAGAACCTTAACCATGGTTGAGGTCAATCCCCCTCCCGCTCTCCCTCAGGGGCGTCTTCCCCGTCGCCCAGCAGGAATCGCGGCCCCGCCCCCTGCGCGCCCAGCCGGTCCCCCGGATTGCGGAGCGGGCATTCCGCCAGCGACAGGCATCCGCAGCCGATGCACCGGGTCAACTGGTCGCGCAGCTGCACCAGACCGTCGATCCGCGCCTGCAGCATGGCCCGCCAGGCGGCGCTGAAACGCGCCCAGTCCGCCGCATTGGGCATATGGTCGTGCGGCAGGTCCGCCAGCGCCGCACGGATCGTGGCGAGCGGGATCCCCGCCCGCTGCGCGATGCGGATGATGGCGATCCGCCGCAGCACCGCCCTGGGATAGCGCCGCTGGTTGCCCTCGCTGCGCCAGCCCTCGATCAGCCCCTTGGATTCGTAGAAATGCACGGTGGAGACGGCGATCCCGCTGCGCCGCGCCACCTCGCCAACCCCCAGCACGGCGGGCCGCCCGCCCCGCGTGGCGCCCGGTTCATGCCGCGGTCCACCCCCGGGCCCCTCCGCCGGGCCGTCCCTCCGGGAAGGCGCGGAACCCCGTCGCCGGTCCTTGTCCATGATCCGGCTGATACCCTCTCCGCGCGCCACGGGCGAGGGAAGGGGGGACCGGAGCCGCCCCTCCTCAGCCCCTCAGAGATCCAGCTCCACCAGCACCGGCACATGGTCCGAGCACTGCGCCCAGTTCCGCGCCGGCTTCAGCACGGTGTGTGAGCGCAGCTTCCCTGCCAGGTCCTGGCTGACCCAGACATGGTCCAACCGGCGTCCGCGATTCGCGGCCTCCCAGTCGCGCGCGCGATAGGACCACCACGTGTAGAGCTTCTCCTCCGGCGGCACGAAATGCCGCAGCGCATCGTGCCACTCGCCCGCCCGCTGCCAGCCGGCCATCGCCTCGACCTCGACCGGCGTGTGCGAGACGACGCCCAGCATCTGCCGGTGCGACCAGACATCGTGCTCCAGCGGCGCGATGTTCAGGTCGCCCACCAGCACCGCCCGCTTCGCCGCGCCGCGCCCGGCGGTCCAGGCGGTGATCTCCCCGATGAAGTCCAGCTTGTGCGCGAATTTCGGGTTGGCCTCGCGGTCCGGCGTGTCGCCCCCGGCGGGCACGTAGAAATTGTGCAGCTCGACCGCCCCGCCCTCGGCCTCCACATCCACGCCCAGATGTCGGCAGTCGTCGCGCGAGCACCAGTCGGGCTCGCCCTCCCGCAACCGCAGGGGGCGGCGCGACAGCACCGCCACCCCGTTGTAGCCCTTCATGCCGCGGATCAGCCGGTGGCCGAAGCCCAGCGCCTCCACCGCCTCATGCGGGAAATGCTCGTCCGGCGACTTCGTCTCCTGCAGGCAGAGCACATCCGGCTCCAGCGCATCGACGAGCTGACTCAGCAGCGGCGCCCGCAGGCGCACGCTGTTGATGTTCCAGGTGACGATCCTCAAGGCAGATCCAGTACCGTCCGCTCAGACGATGACCGTGCGCACCGTGCCGACGCCCTCGATCGAGCCCTCCAGCACATCGCCCTTCGCCACGGCGGCAACACCCTCGGGCGTGCCGGTCATGATCAGGTCGCCGGGGGCGAGCTCCACCAGCCGCGACAGGTTGGCGATGACCTCGGGCACCGACCAGATCATCTGGCCGAGATCGGAGACCTGCCGCGTCTGCCCGTTCACCTTCAGCTCGATGCGCCCGCGCCCGGGGTCGATCCCCTGCGCCGGCACCAGCCCGCCCATCGGCGCGGAATGATCGAAGCCCTTGCCCATGTCCCAGGGCCGGCCGGTCTTCTTGGCGGCGTTCTGCAGGTCGCGCCGGGTCATATCCAGCCCCGCGCAATAGCCCCAGACATGCGTCAGCGCATCGCTCTCGGCGATGTCCCGGCCGCCGGTGCCGATGGCCACCACCAGCTCCATCTCGTGGTGCAGGTCCTTGGTCGCGGGCGGGTAGGGCATGTCCGCGCCGCCCACCAGCACCGCATCGGCAGGCTTGGTGAAGTAGAAGGGCGGCTCGCGGTCGGGGTCGGACCCCATCTCCCTTGCATGCTCCGCATAGTTCCGGCCGACGCAGAAGATCCGGCGCACCGGAAAGGACCCGCCGCCGCGAACCGGGAGGCTGGGCTGGGCGGGCGGAGCAATGACGAAATCGGACATCAACGGGCGGGCTCCTGCGAGAGCGGAGGGTCGGGAAGGCGTCAGCTTAGAGCAGATCGCCGGAAGACGGCATCGTCCGGACGCGGGAATCTGCCCTTCGAACGAAGGGCCTGGAGTATCCACGGAAAGGGATGAAAAGTGCCGGCCCCCGCTCCAGGCCGGGCCGAAAGCCATTCGTGGCCATCGTCCGCACGTGCGAAGACATCCCGCAGGCGCAGGACGTCATTCTTCTCCCCCGGGGGGAGAGTGGCGCCCGGCCAAGGGGGGGAGGCCGGGCGCCGTTACTCTAGACGACTACCGATCGGAGTCTTGGTCGGGCGAGCCGGTAGGGGGAACCAGCTGCCGCTGGCGCGAGTAGGCGCCAGCAGCCACACTCTAGCGCCTTTCAGGCCATGAATGCAAAAGGAGTTTCTGACTCACGCGTCCCCCGCAGGGCTCGCGTTCCGCCGCGCGCCGCGCCTTGCCCGGCCGGCCAATCCCGCTGGGCGGTCCCATGGCCTTCCCCAATATTCTTGCCACGGGGACGCAAGGCCGTCACTCCGCCGCCAGTAGCCGCCCCCGCGACTCGCGCTGCCGCCGATAGGCCACGGCTGCCGCCCCGAAGGACTCGAAGAGCCGCCGGCTCAGCGCATCCTCCCGCCAGTCATATTCCGGATGCCACTGCACGCCATAGGCAAAGCCCGCCGCCTCGCGCACTCGTGCCGCCTCCACCGTGCCGTCCGGCGCCCAGCCCTCCGCCACCAGCTCCGGCGCCAGCTTCGCAACGCCCTGGTTGTGCAGGGAATTCACCGGAACAGCGGCGAGCGGTGCCGCCAGCCCCTCCCAGATCCGCGCCAGCTCCGAACCGGGCGCCACCCGCACCGCATGCGCCTTGCCCGTTCGCACCCCGGGCAGCGCCTGGTCCGCCGGCGTGGAGTGGTCCATGCGCCCCGGCAGGTCCTGGATGCGCTGGTCCAGCGTGCCACCCATGGCGACGTTCAGCTCCTGAAAGCCGCGGCAGATCGCCAGCAGCGGCACGCCCCGCGCCAGCGCCCCGCGGATCAGCGGCAGGGTCGTGGAGTCGCGGTGGACGTCCTCCGGCGTCCCCTCGCAATGCGCCGGCCCGCCATAGAGGTCCGGGCAGACGTTGGAGCGCGATCCGGTCAGCAGGATTCCGTCCAGGTGCTGCAGGATCTCCAGCCCCGCCGCCTCGCCCGAGGCCGGGATCAGCACGGGCGCTCCGCCCACCGGCCCCAGCACCACCTCCGGATAATGCGCGGAGGCGGCATGGTTGGGCATGGCGAAGACGCCGAAGGCCTTCACGCAGCAGGAGATGCCGATCAGCGGGCGCATGGGGTCTCCTCGACATGATCTGCCTGGCCGCCCAGGCGATGATGAACCCAGCGGCGACGGCCGGGCCGCCAGCCCCGGCGGCGCAGGGCGGCATCCCGCGATCCTGCCACCGGATGGGCCGGAGAGAACCAAGCAAACGTCATGCCTGCCATCATCGGCGCCGCATCTGCTCCTTTTCCAGGAACTGCGGGTCGTTGAACTCGAACAGCGACGAATCGAACCGGCCGCCGGTCTCGATCTGCGATAGCGTCACCCGGGTCTCGTGCCGCTGCGCGTCCACCACCACCCATTGCCGCAGCTCCATCGGCTGCTCCGCCAGCACCAGCGTCAGCGTCCCCTCGGCCGGGGAACGGCTGGAATAGAGCGTGACCCGCAGGAAGCCGCCGGACCGCTCCACCCGCGTCACCGTCACATCCCCCGACAGCCTCAGGTCGGCGCGCAGCAGGAAGGCGAGCGGCGTGGCCGAGGTCGGCACCACCGTCGGCTGCCCCAGCTCCCGGTCGAACTGCATGAACTGCCCATGGCTCGCCACCAGCAGCAGCGGCTCGGGCGGGTCGTAGTCGAAGCGCATCCGCCCCGGCCGCCAGATCCAGGCCGTGCCCTCCGCACTCGCCCCATTCCACGCGACCTGCAGGAACCGCGCCTTCAGCGTGGTCATGGCGTTGAAATAGGCCTCGACCCGGCGGAGATCCGCCTGGTCCCGCGCGGACAGCGCCGCGCCCTGGGCCAGGGCGGGCCGGATCAGGCCCGGCACCAGCGGCGCGGCAAGGAGGAGAGGGGCGGAGAGCAGCAGGCGACGTCGCGACATCCCCCGCATGTGGCGGAAGAAGCGCGGCGGAAAAAGGGCCCCGCCGTGACACCGATGCGTCACATGCGGCGGACGCAGGGCTCGGTGCGACCACTGGCCGCGTCGCGCCGTCCCCGGCGGCCAGCCGCCGGGGGGCCTTGGCGCCAGGGAAGGCTCAGTCGGCGAAGAGGCCCACCGGCGTCCCCGCCACGCCAAGCCCCTCGATCTCCAGCAGGCTGCCCTCGACCGGCCCGTCCCCGTCCTTGCGCAGGCTGGTGACGTAGAGCGTCCGCAGGCCGGGGCCGCCGAAGCAGGGCATGGTCGGCGATTTCACCGGCAGCTCGATGCTCCGGTCCAGCGTCCCGTCCGGCAGCCAGCGGTTCAGCACTCCGGCCGAGACGCCCGCGGACCAGTAGCCGCCCTCGGCATCCACCGCCGCGCCATCCGGCCGCCCGGTCTCGTTGGCCACATGCGCGACCTCCCGCGCCGGGCCGACCCGCCCCGTTTCCGGATCGTAGTCGCTGATCCAGATCCGCGCCTGCCGGCTGTCGGAATGCCACAGGGTCCGCCCGTCCGGGCTCCAGGCCAGTCCGTTGGACACGATCAGGCCCTCGCGCAGCCTCTGGTGGCTGCGGTCGGCCGCGACCGAATGCAGCGCCGCCCCCGCCACCTTGTCCGGCGTGTCGTCCATCGAGCCCACGAGGAAACGCCCCTCCGGGCTGGTCTTGCCGTCATTCAGCCGGTTGCGGGGATGGTTGGGCTCGACATCGGCCAGCAGCTCCAGCCCGCCGCTCTCGGGGTCGAGGACATGCACCCCGTTGCGCAGCGAGACGAGCACCCGCCCCGAACGGCACAGCCCCATGGAGCCCACGTCGGAGGGCATGGTCCAGCTCTCGATCTTCTGCCGGCGCGGGTCGGTGCGGTGGATGGCCGGGCGCTGGATGTCCACCCACCAGAGATGCCCCGTCCGCGCATCCCAGACCGGGCTCTCGCCCGTGGTGGTGGCCGGCGGCACATCCAGGATGCGGATCTTCGGTTCGTTCATGGCGGTGGCCTCCCTGTCCCCGGCGCGGCGGCTCGATATCTCGTGATGTTAACACGCGAGCCTCCGGAATCCTGCCAGGATGCGCCGGCGACGTGCCGATGCGAAGGTGCCGCATCCGGGTTCCCGGTTGCGATGGCCACGCGACACCGGATCATCGGCCATCCGCGCGCCATGTTGGTTTCGGGGGAAACACAATCGGCGAGGGGGAAAAGTTGCATTCACGATCTTGTGAGAAAAGGCATGAGTTCCGGCTCCTTCCGGGGCGGCGTATGCCATTCGGGCTAGGGGGATAACGATGCACGCGAACGTAGATTCCACGCCAAACCGTCGATCCGGTAGTGAGGATACTAATCATGTCCGGAGCCTTGCTTTCACTTCGCCCGCCGCATGCCGGACGGGCCAAGTTACGCCACCGGCCATGACGGGCGCGCGGACGGGATCACCGTCCCGGACCGGCCTGCGCTTCCTCCTGCTGGCCGGCTGCGCCGTCTCCCTCCTCGCCGCCGTTCCGGCCCGAGCCCAGTCGATCGAGGACCTGAAGGCGCAGCTCAACCTCCTGCAACGCCGCATCGAGCAACTCGAGCAGGAGCAGCGCCGCTCCGCCCGCCGTGATGCCGAGCAGCGCCAGGCCGCCCGCCGCAGCCAGGCCCAGCCCCCGGTCGCGGCCGCCTCCGGCCCCGCCCCCTCCGGTGCGCCCCCCTCGCAGCAGGCCCAGGGCCTGGGCCGGGCCCCAGTCGCCACCGGTTCGATCCAGTCCCAGCAGTCCCAGGGGCTGGCGCAGACCACGAACCAGGCCCCGCCCCAGGTGGCCTCCGCCCTGCCCGTCCAGGCGGAGCAGAACAACGACCCGCTGGCGCAGTGGCGCGGCTCCTTCC
The DNA here is from genome assembly GCF_001950415.1 of Roseomonas sp. TAS13. Taxonomy (NCBI): domain Bacteria; kingdom Pseudomonadati; phylum Pseudomonadota; class Alphaproteobacteria; order Acetobacterales; family Roseomonadaceae; genus Roseomonas; species Roseomonas sp. TAS13. Next base: position 3,517 of record NZ_BDLP01000149.1, on the reverse strand, counting down.
CCGGCTCCTTCCGGGTCCCGGGCACCGACACCTCGGTCCGCCTCTACGGCTTCGCCAAGCTGAACATGTCCGGCGACTTCGGGCCGCGGAACCGCTCCGACACCACGACCGGCTCCTCCATCCCGCTCTCCCATGGCGCCAACGGCGCCCGCTCGGATGGTGATTTCCAGGCCAGCGGCCGCCGCTCGCGCATCGGCATCGAGACGCGTACGCCCTTCAGCGAGAGCTTCGGCGAGATCCGCACGCAGATCGAGATGGACTTCCTGGGTCAGAACAGCGACCTGACCACCCAGGCCACCAGCAACGCCTATACGCCGCGCCTGCGCCAGGCCTTCGCCGAATTCGGCCAGTTCCAGCCCGGCGGCTGGGGCACCGTGCTGGTCGGCCAGTCCAACTCGCTCTTCTCCGAAGGCCCGCTGCTGCCGCTGCAATGGCTGAACGACTGGACGGCGCTCGGCATCGGCAGCGTCCGCCAGGCCCAGCTCCGCTACACCCACCGCTTCGCCAGCGGCTTCAACATCTCGGCCGCCATCGAGAACAGCTACAGCGACGTCACCTCCGCCACGGGCACCAGCTATCCCGACAGCAACGGCGGCGCCGGCTTCGGCATGAGCCACGTGCCCGACTTCACGCTGCAGGCCCTCTACCAGGGCGACTGGGGCTTCGCCGCCCTGCGCGGCGTGGTGCGCGAGGTCCGCATCAGCAACGAGGGCGCCACCAACCGCGCGCAACGCTACAGCGACAGCGATGTGGGCTTCGGCATCGGTGCCACCGGCGCGGTCAACCTGTTCGACAAGCGCCTGATCCTCGCCACCAGCCTCAACTACGGCAAGGGCCTCGGCCGCTACCTCGACGGCACCTCCGCCGGCTACAGCGCCGTGACGAACTATGGCCTTTCCGCCTCCCAGGGCGGCGGCAACGAGATCGACATGGTCGAGATCATGGCCGCGATGGTCGGCGCCCAGTACAAGTGGACCGACTCCCTCCGCTCCAATGTCAGCCTGCACGGCGTGCGCCTGAACTACCCGAGCTACGTCCGCTACTTCTCGGGCTGCGAAGGCACCTCCGCCACCTCCAGCGCGGTCTGCGACGGCGTGAACCGGGACATCTGGGCCACGGCGGTGAACCTGATCTGGAGCCCGGTGAAGCCGATCGACCTCGGCATCGAGTACACCCATGTCGAGCGCACGCTGCAGCAGCAGGACATCTATGGCGCGCGGGGCGGCAAGGCCGACCGCATCCAGGCCTCCGCCATCGTCCGCTTCTGACGCCCGCCCCACACGGCCGCCGGCCCGCGGAAGCCAGGACTTCCGCGGGCCGGCGTCAGTGCAGATCCTGCGTGTAGATGAAGCGCGGCATGTTCCAGTTGAAGCGCAGCGCCAGCAGCCGCAGCGCGAGGCCGAAGCCCATGGCGGCGAAGAGCACCGCGTCGTGCGGCAGCGCCATCGCCTGCCCGCCGATATAGGCCCCGCCGGTCAGCACGGAGACGCTGGCATAGAGCTCGCTGCGGAACAGCAGCGGCACGTCGTTGCAGAGCACGTCGCGCAGCACGCCGCCGACGCAGCCGGTGATCATGCCGGACATGATCGCCACCGGCACGGACAGGCCCATCGCCATCGCGATGTTGCAGCCGATCACCGTGAAGACCACCAGCCCGACCGCGTCCAGCAGCAGGAAGAGCCGCCGCAGCGAGTACATGAAGCGCGCCAGCGGAATGGTCGCCATCGCCGCCACCGCGGTGACGGCGAGCAGCGCCGGATTTTCCACCCAGGACAGCGGGTACCGCCCGAGCAGCACGTCGCGGCACGAGCCGCCGCCCAGCGCCGTCACCGAGCCCAGCAGGCAGACCCCCACCCAGTCCATGCGGCGCCGCCCCGCCGCCAGGGCAGCGGTCATGGCCTCCGCGACGATGGCGACGAGGTAGAGGACGTGCAGCAGCATCTCGGCCTTCCCGGTGGCGTTCCAGTCCCCTCATGGCCGATCCTGCCCGGCCCCGCCACCACGCGGCCCGCGAACCATCGCCTCCGCCGGCTGTTCCTGCGTGGTGTCCGGCGGCGACCCGCCCGGGGGAAAGGCGCCGCCTTTCCCGCCGGACCCCCTCTCCGCCAGGGACCGGAGCGGTTCCCCCCGGACCCCGGGCTTTCGTGGGTTCCGGTGGCTGCCGTCGGCCTGACATCCGATCCCCGGGAAGCAGGTGGGGACGCCAGGCCTTCAGGCCGGCAGGAATTCCGGCACGGACAGGTAGCGTTCGCCGGTGTCGTAGTTGAAGCCCAGCACGCGCGACCCCGCCGGCAGTTCCTTCAGCTTCGCCGCGATCGCCGCCAGCGTGGCGCCGGAGGAGATTCCCACCAGCAGCCCTTCCACGCTGGCCGAGCGCCGGGCGTAGTCCTTCGCCTCCTCCGCCGAGACCTGGATCACCCCGTCCAGCAGGTCGGTGTGCAGGTTCTTCGGGACGAAGCCCGCGCCGATGCCCTGGATCGGGTGCGGGGCCGGCGCGCCGCCCGAGATGACCGGCGAGGCCGCGGGCTCCACCGCGAAGACCTTCAGCCCCGGCCATTCCTTCTTCAGCACCTCGGCGCAGCCGGTGATGTGCCCGCCCGTGCCCACGCCAGTGACCAGCGCGTCCAGCCCTTCCGGGAAATCCGCCAGGATCTCCCGCGCCGTGGTGCGCACATGCACCTCGATATTCGCCGGGTTCTCGAACTGCTGCGGCATCCAGGCGCCCGGCGTCTGCGCCACCAGCTCCTCCGCCCGCGCGATCGCGCCCTTCATGCCCTTCTCGCGTGGCGTCAGGTCGAAGCTCGCACCATAGGCCTGCATCAGCCGCCGCCGCTCCACCGACATGGATTCCGGCATCACCAGGACCAGCTTGTAGCCCTTCACCGCCGCCACCATGGCCAGCCCGATGCCGGTGTTCCCCGAGGTCGGCTCGACGATCACCCCGCCCGGCTTCAGCTGGCCCTCGGCCTCGGCGGCCTCGACCATGGACAGCGCGATGCGATCCTTGATCGACCCGCCCGGATTGCCGCGCTCCGACTTCACCCAGACCTCGGCCTGCGGAAACAACCGCGCGAGGCGGATATGCGGCGTGTTGCCGATGGTTTGCAGCACATTCTCGGCCTTCATGGGCCCTTCTCCTCGGCTTTCCGCCCACCGGGCCGCGCATCCGGCGCAGCTCCGTCGGGCATCCCGGTGACGGGGGTGGCGGAACCGGCCCGGACTTGTTCCGGCGCCGGTTCCGATACCCTGTTCTGGCGTTGCGTCCGATCATGGCGGCGCCGGGCGGGAATTCAACCGGAACAGCGGGCGACCATCGCGAAATCCGCCTTTCCCTGCATTCCCGCGCGACAATGGCGCCAGCACGGCCACATAGCCGTCGCGCCCCGTGGCCAGGACCACGCGCCGCACCTGCTCGCGCGGCTGCGCCGGGTCCACCGCGCCCGCTTCGGCCAGCACCGACCAGAGGGACGGCCCTTCCACCACGGGTGCCTGTCTCTTGATCACATCTACGCACAGC
>NZ_BDLP01000148.1:0-10519 GCF_001950415.1 Roseomonas sp. TAS13 | reverse complement strand
GCGTAGATGTGATCAAGAGACAGGTTTCCGCCCGGGTCGTGTGTCGGTCTTCCACCCCGAGCAGGACCGCCTTCCCCCGCCGGTTCCGTAGTCGCCCCACCTGTCGTCCACGACGCCCTTTCCCCGGGACCGGATGCCCAGCGACCTTCCCTCGACCGAGAACGAGATCCCCGAGCCGCCCGCCGAGGGCCCCGGCCTCTTCGGGGATGCCCCGGCCTCCCCGGCGCCCGGCCCCCTGCCCCCGCCGGCCTCCGCCCAGGCGCTCGTGGGGACCCCCGCGGAGGCACCAGCCCAGCCTTATCGCGTGCTGGCCCGGAAGTACCGGCCCACCAGCTTCGCGGACCTGGTCGGCCAGGACGCCATGGTCCGTACCCTGCGCAACGCCTTCGCGCAGAACCGCATCGCCCATGCCTTCATGCTCACCGGCATCCGGGGCGTGGGAAAGACCACCACCGCCCGCATCATCGCCCGCGCGCTGAACTGCACCGGGCCGGACGGCCAGGGCGGCCCGACCGTGGAGCCCTGCGGCGTCTGCCCCGATTGCCGCGCCATCCTGGCCGACCGGCACCCGGACGTGATGGAGCTGGACGCGGCCTCCAACAACGGCGTGGACAATGTGCGGGAACTGCGGGAGCAGGTGCGATTCCGCCCCGTCCAGGGCCGCTGCAAGGTCTTCATCCTGGACGAGGTGCACATGCTCTCCGGGCCGGCCTTCAACGCGCTGCTGAAGACGCTGGAGGAGCCGCCGCCTGGGGTACGCTTCATCTTCGCCACCACGGAGCTGCGCAAGGTTCCGGCCACGATCCTGTCGCGCTGCCAGACCTTCCACCTGCGCCGCATGTCGCAGGCGGAGCTGGCTGGCCTCTTCTCCCGCATCGCGGAGAAGGAAGGCGCACGGCTGGAGCCCGAGGCGCTGGCCATGATCGCCCGTGCCGCCGACGGCTCGGCCCGCGACGGGCTCTCGCTGTTGGACCAGGCCATCGCCCTGTCCGAGGACGGCGGCAGCGTCACCGCCCAGGCGGTGCGCGACATGCTGGGGCTGGCCGACCGCGCCCTGGTGCTGGACGTGATGGAGGCCGCCATGCGCGGCGACGTCGCCGCCATGCTGTCCACCATGGACCGGGCACATGAGGTCGGCGCCGACCCGGGCGTGCTGCTTTCCGACCTCGCCGAGCTGGTGCACCAGATCACCCGCCTGCGCTCCGTGCCCGCGCTGCGCAACGATCCCACTTTGCCGGAGGAGCTTCGGGGCCGCGGCGCCGCCCTGGCGGACCGGCTCTCCATTCCCGTGCTGGGCCGCGCCTGGCAGATGCTGTTGAAGGGGCTGGAGGAGATCGCCCTCGCTCCCGACCGCCGCGCGGCGGCGGAGATGGTGCTGATCCGCCTCGCCCACGTGGCGGAGATGCCGACGCCGGGCGAGATCCTGCGCCGCCTCCAGGAAGGCGGCAGCGTCCCGGCTCCGCAAGGGAGCGGGATGGGGGGTGGCGGAAACAGTGGTGCCCGCATGGCTGGCGGCGGTCCGGCGATGCCCACCCATGGCGGCGGTTCGATGGTGGCCGGGGGCGGAGGCTCCGTGATGGCCGCCGGTGGCGGCGGGGCAGTGGCCTATGCCGAGGCGGCGCCCGCGCCGCAGCCCGGTTCCTTCCGCGAGGTCGTGGCCCTGGCCTCGGGCCGCAAGCCGATGCTGCATGCCCATCTGGTGCACAGCGTCCGCCTCGTCTCCTTCGGGCGGGGCCGGTTGGAACTGAACCCGCTCCCGCAGGCCCCGCGCGACCTCGCCGCCCAGCTCACCGCCCTGCTGAGCGAGGTGACGGGCCGGCGCTGGACCGTGGTGCTCTCCAATGCCGGGGGCGAGCCGACCCTGGCCGAGCAGGGCAAGGCCGTCGCCGCACAGGCCCGCGAACTGGCCGAGAGCCACCCGCTGGTGCAGGCCGTGCTGGCCGCCTTCCCGGGCGCGGAGATCGCCGATGTGCGGGACAACACCCTGGATGAATACGGCTTGCCCCCCGCCGCCGCCGAGGAAGCGGCCTTCGGCACCGCCGGGATGGAGGAAGGCGACGACCGCGAATTCGCCCCGCCGGATGCCGAGCCCGCCGGGATGGACGATCTCGACTGATCCGGACGGCGGGTCCGGTGTTGTGCCGTCCCCCGGGGGAAAGGCTCCGCCTTTCGCCCCGGACCCCCTATCCGCCAGGACGCTTCGCGCCCTGGACCCGGTGAGTTGGCACTCCCTGGCGCCGGACCGCGCCGGAGAGCCATGCTCTCCGGCGGACTGCCGGTGCCACGAGCGCGGACAAGGTGTTTCCTCTTCCTGGGAGCCCCACCTTTCCGCCTGCTCCCAGGGATCGGACGGCAGGCTGACGGCAGCCGCCGGAACCAGCGAAAGCCCGGGGTCCGGGGACGGTTTCGGTCCCCGGCGGAGAGGGCGTGGGAGAGGCGGCGCCTCTCCCACGACGGCATCCGGCGGCCCGGCGCCTCAGGACATGGCGGGCGCTGAGGGCATCGGTCCCTCGGGCAGAGGGATGAACTCCCGGTCGTCCGCATCGGGCAGCTTCATGCGCCCGGCGCGCCAATCCGCCGCCGCCTGGGCCAGCCGCTCCTTCGAGGAGGAGACGAAGTTCCAGTAGAGGAAGCGCGGCCCGACCGGCTCGCCGCCCAGGATCATCACGGTCGCCTCGCCGATGGCGCGGAGCGAGGATTGGCCCTGGCCCTGGCCCAGCACCAGCATCCGTCCCGGCCCATACTGCACGCCGCCCATCTCCACCGCGCCCGTGGCCACGTAGAGCGCGCGTTCGGCGAAGCCCGCCGGGATCTCCGCCCGCGCCCCGGCCTCCAGCCCGAGATGCACGTAGAAGAGCGGCGAATGGGTGCGCGCCGCGGCGGTCAGGCCATAGGCGCTGCCGGCGATCACCTGGCCGTGCACGCCGCCCTCGCTCCATTGCGGCAGGTCGGCGCCGGCATGGTGGGAGAAGGCGGGGTCGGCCTCCTCGGCGCCGGTGGGCAGCGCGACCCAGGCCTGGATGCCGTGCAGGCGGTCGCCCTCGGCGCGCGCCTTCTCGAAGCGCTCGCTGTGCGTGATGCCGCGCCCCGCCGTCATCCAGTTCACCTCGTTCGGGCGGATCGGCTGCTTCGAGCCGATGCTGTCGCGGTACATGATCTCGCCCGAGAAGAGATAGGTCACGGTGGAAAGGCCGATATGCGGGTGTGGCCGCACGTCGAGCGAGCGGTCGATGCCAGGGGCGAGGTCGACCGGCCCCATATGGTCGAAGAAGACGAAGGGGCCGACCATGCGGCGCTTCGCGAAGGGCAGGATACGCCCGACCTCGATCCCGCCGCCCAGGTCGCGCCGGCGCTGCTCAATCACCATCTCGACCGGGGTTTCAGACATGAGTCTTTTCTCCACCAGGGTTGCCGTCAGCCCATCCGCGTGCGGGAGAGATGGTCGAGGAAAGTGCGCAGCGGCGGGGCCATCTGGCGGGCGCTCGGATAATAGACATAGAATCCGGGAAAGGGCGGCGTCCATTCCGGCAGGAGCTGCACCAGCCGCCCCGCGGCGATCATCGCATCGACCTGGTGCGCGAACTGATAGGCGATTCCCGCCCCGGCGCAGGCGATCTCCGGCAGCATGGCGGGCTCGTCCACGATGAGCGGCCCCTCCACCGCGACCTCCAGGCGTTCCGCACCGCGCTCGAACTCCCAGCGATAGGGGCTGCCGTCGCTCGGATTGCGGTAGGCGAGGCAGGCATGGCGGGCCAGGTCGCGCGGGTGCCCGGGCCGCCCATGGCGTGCGAGATAGCCGGGTGCTGCCACCACCTTCATCACCAGTTCGCCGCCGAGCTTCACCGCGACCATGTCCCGGTGCAGTTTCTCGCCCAGGCGGATGCCGGCGTCGAAACGGCCCGCCACGATATCCACCAGCCGGTCCTCGATGGTGATCTCGACGCGGATCGCCGGATGGGCCGTCAGGAAACCACCCAGCAGTGGCGCCAGATAGTGCACGGCGGAGATGCGGGAGGCGTTGAGGCGCAGCAGGCCGGCGGGCTCCGCCGCGTTTCCCCGCGCGTCCTGCTCTGCCGCCTCCAGCGCCTCCAGCGCCGGGCGCAGGCGGCGGAGCAGGCGCTCGCCCGCTTCGCTGGGGGCGAGGCTGCGCGTCGTGCGGTGGAGCAGGCGCGTGCCGAGCCGCTCCTCCAGCTTGCGGAGGATGGCACTGAGGGTGGAGGGGGTGATGCCGAGATGCGCGGCCGCCCGGGCGAAGCTGCCATGCTCGACGACGGTGGCGAAGGCCTTCAGCTCGGTGAAGTCGCTGCCCCGCATTATGCCCGATCCACCACAGACTACGCTCGGAACATAGCGGATTATCCCGGTGTCCGCCGATGCCTAGCTTCCGGGCAGCGAAGCAGGAGGAGGTTCCGCCATGAGCCGGTTTTCCGGAAAGCGCATCCTGGTCACGGGCGCGACCAGCGGCATCGGCCGGGCCGGGGCGCTACGCATCGCCGCGGAAGGCGGCCAGGTCATCGCGACGGGGCGAGACCCGGATCGCCTGGCGGCGCTGCGCCAGGCCCTGCCGGAGGCCGCGCTGGTACTGCGGAACGACGCGGCCGATCCCGGCGTGGCACGGGAACTCGCCGAGGCGGTCGCCTCGGGTGGCGGCCTCGACGGGGCGTGGCTCAACGCGGGTTATGCCGCCGTCTGCGCAATCGAGGCGGTCGATGCCGAATTTTTCGATGCCATGATGCAGGCGAACCTGCGTGGCCCGGTGCTGCAGATGGCCTGTTTGTCCAGCCTGCTGCGACCGTGCGGCGCCGTGCTGCTCACCGGCTCCACCGCGGCCTATGAGGGTTCGGCCATGGCCAGCGTCTATGCCGCGAGCAAGGGCGCCATGCTGTCCCTGGCCCGCTGCTGGGCCACCGCGCTCGGCCCGCGCGGCATCCGCGTCAACACGCTCGTGCCAGGGCCCATCGACACGAATTTCCGTGACTTCATGGCGGATTCCTTCCGGCGGGACTTCGAGGCGGGGGTGCTGGGACGGCTGGCTCTTTCCCGCATGGGCCGTGACGAGGAAGCGGCGGCCGTGGCCCTCTTCCTGCTGTCGGAGGAGGCCGGTTTCGTCACCGGCGGCCAGTACGCCGTCGATGGCGGGCTGGCGATGCGATAGCCCACCGCGCCGGGCGGGCCTTCGCGAAGGTCAGATCGTGGCCTGCAGGCTGAGGCTCGCCACCTCGATGTCGAAGCTGCCATCCACCCCGATGGCGAAATGTGCGCGCACCTGTGGTGGCGCCCCGTCGGGCCGCTACGGCACGCGGTGGGTGTCGTCCGGCCGCTGCGGCGGCAGCTTGATCGCCAGGACCCGGAAGCGCCCCTCGCTGGCCTGGGACCCGGCATGGACCGTGCCCTTGGGGATGATGACGAGGTCCCCCGGCTTCACCTGGACCTGCCGGTCGCCCAGCCAGAAGGAGCCGCTGCCGGCCAGGACCAGCTGGATCTCGTTGGCGTCCGCATGGAAATGCTTGAACACGTTGCCGCTCTGCACCGCCACCGTGCCCTGCTCCGTGGCGACCAGGGTGCGGGAGCGCAGGTCGGTGCCGTTGACCAGCGGGCCGATCTCGTCCTCGGTCAGCCCGGTCAGGCTGACGATGCGCGGCACCAGCTCCGGCGCCGCCGTCTGCGCGCCGGCGGGCGGAGCGAGCCGGGACAGGATGGGACCCGAAAGCAACCCGCCCATGAAACCCATGGCGAGGCCGCCGCAGAGCACGGCAAGGCGCATTGTCTTGTTTCCTCCAGGGATCGTTCCGCACCCCTGGGGAGCAGCATGGCGCGGCCGGGTGCCGCGGGGCAAGCCAGGGCTAGGCGCCCATCCCCGGCGATCACGGCGGGCCGGGCCCTGTCCGGCGCGCGATGCCGGGCCGCGGAAGCGCGCGTTTCGGGGGCGGCCTCAGCCCCGCGCCAGCCCGCGGCAATGCGCCAGCAGCCGGTCGATCTCCGCCTCGGTGTTGTAGTAGTGCGGGGAGGCCCGGATCAGGCCGGGCAGACCGCGCCGCTCGGCATCGATGCGCGTGCTGGCGGGGTCCGAGGCCCCGATGGTGATCCCCGCCGCCCCGGCGCTGGCCACCACCGCACGCGCCTCATGCCCTTCCAGCGTGAAGCTGACGATGGCCGAGGGGTTCCGCCCCAGGTCGCGGAGCGTGGCGCCGGGGATCGCGCGCAGCCCCTCCCGCAGCCGGGTGGCCAGAGCGTGGCAGCGCGTCCCGATTGCCTCCAGCCCCAGTTCCAGCGCGTAATCCACCGCCACCCCCAGCCCGGCGCGGGCGGCGTAGTTGTTTTCCCAGGTCTCGAAGCGGCGGGCGTCCCCGCGCAACCGGTACTCGCCCCGGCTGACCCAGGGCGCGGCGAAATGGTCGATCACCACCGGCTCCAGCCGCTCCAGCAGTTCCTGCCGCACATAGAGGAAGCCGGTGCCGCGCGGCCCGCGCAGGAATTTCCGGCCGGTGGCGGAGAGCATGTCGCAGCCGAGGGCCCGCACATCCACCGGCATCTGCCCCACCGCCTGGCAGGCATCCAGAAGATAGGGGATGCCATGCATCCGGGCGATCCGCCCGATGGCGGCGGCCGGGTTGGTCAGCCCGCCATTGGTCGGCACCCAGGTGACGGCGATCAGCTTCGTACGGCCGTCGATCATCCGTTCCAGCGCCGCGAGGTCGAGCTCCCCCGCCGTGTCGCTCGGCACTACCTCCACCACCGCGCCGGTACGGCGCGCCACCTGCAGGAAGGCAACGTAGTTCGCCGCATACTCCGCCTCGGCGGTCAGGATGCGGTCCCCCGGGCCGAGGGGCAGGCTGTAGAAGGCCATCTGCCAGGCCACGGTGGCATTCTCGGTGAGGGCGATCTCCCCGGGCGCCGCGTTCAGCAGCCGCGCCACGGAGCGGTAGACCCCTTCCAGCCTTTCAGCCTCCTGCGCCGCGGCGGCATAGCCGCCGATCTCCGCCTCCAGGTCCAGATGCGCCTTGACCGCCTCGACCACCGGCGCGGGCATCAGGGCGGCCCCGGCATTGTGCAGATAGGCCCGCCGGGCGGTGGCCGGCGTTTCCGCCCGGACCCTCTCGATGTCGATCATGCCGCCCCCTCCGGAATCCGGCGGTCAGCTTCATCCCCGTGGCCGGGACTGCCAAGAGCGCCGGACCATGATGCGGATCGCCGCCCGGAATAAGGGACCGGAAACCGGGCGGGCCGGTGACGCAGGGCCACCCCTGCCCTAGATACCGGGGGAGATACTCCTCGGCGCGGCGGCTTCCGGCGCGTCCCGACAACCTTCAGCCAGGACATCCGTGCATGAAGAACCTGACCAACATGCTCAAGCAGGCCCAGCAGATGCAGTCGAAGATGCAAGAGATGCAGGCCAAGCTGGAGGCCCAGGTGGTCGAGGGCCAGTCGGGCGCGGGCATGGTGAAGGTCTCGCTTTCCGGCAAGGGCGACCTCAAGAGCGTGGCCATCGACCCCTCCCTGATGTCGGCGGAGGAGCGCGAGGTGCTGGAGGACCTGCTGATCGCCGCCCATGCCGATGCCAAGGCGAAGGTGGAGGCGATGATGGCCGAGGAGATGCAGAAGGCCACCGCCGGGCTGAACATCCCCGGCATGGGCGGCGGCCTGCCGGGCGGCTTCAAGCTGCCGTTCTGAACCGTGCCCGGCCGCCGGGACCTCGTAGGCGCGATCCCCCGCGGGGCGGCGGCCCCGGGGAACGACCCGGAAGCCGCCCCATGGCGCCGGCATCCGGCCGGTAGTGCCGGTGGCAGACCTCCCGCCGACCCGGCGCGGGGCGGGGACAGCACGGCGGCACCCTCGCGGAAACGCCTGCCGATCCCTATATGTTCCGGGTAGCGGCCAGGCCCGGTTCGCGCCCCGCGGCGGTGCGGAAGGTGCGGCGCGGAGCATGGAATGAACCATCCCAACGACCCCGTCGAACAGCTTGTCGGCCTGCTGTCGCGCCTGCCCGGCTATGGCCGGCGCTCGGCACGGCGGGCCGTGCTGAAGATGCTGCAGGACCCGCAACGGCTGATGCTGCCCCTCGCCGACGGGCTGCGGATCGCCGCCGAGGCGGTGCGGCCCTGCGAGGTCTGCGGCAATCTCGATACCGCATCCCCCTGCCATGTCTGCCGCGACCCGCACCGCGAGCGTGGGCTGGTCTGCGTGGTGGAGGGCGTGGCCGATCTCTGGGCACTGGAACGGGCCGGGGCGCATCGCGGCCTCTACCACGTGCTGGGCGGCGTGCTGTCGCCGCTCGGCGGGGTGGGGCCGGAGGATCTGCGCATCCAGCCCCTGGTGCGTCGCGTGGCGGAGGAGGGCATCCGCGAGGTGATCCTCGCCCTCCCCGCCACGGTGGAAGGCGCCACCACCGGCCATTACCTGCACGACCGGCTGCATGACCTGCCGGTGCAGGTCACGCGCCTCGCCCAGGGCGTTCCCATGGGGGGCGCCCTGGACGTGCTCGACGATGGCACCCTCGCCGCCGCCCTGCGCGCCCTGGGGGCGAGGGTGGAACAGGCCGGTCCCGGCGCCTGGCGCGTCGCGGGACGCGGGGTGGGCGGGCTGGCGGAGCCCGCCGAGGTGCTGGAGATGGGCGGTTCCGGCAGTGCCGCCGCGCTGTTCTGCGGGATGCTCGCGGGACATCCGGTCTTCGCGGTGCTGGCCGGCGATGCAGCGCTGCGCCGCCACCCGATGGGACGGGTGACCGGGCCGCTCGCGGCCTGCGGGGCGCGCTTCACCGGGTGCGGGGGGGAGTTCCTGCCGCTGGCGGTGGAGGGCGCGCGCCTGGCCCTGCCGGCGGAGCACCGGCTGCCCGTGGCCTCCGCCACGGTGAAATCCGCGCTGCTGCTGGCCGGGCTCTGCGCCCGGGGCGTGACGCGGGTGGAGGAGCCCGGGCCCAGCCCTGACCATACGGAGAACCTGCTGCGCCATTTCGGCGCCCGGCTGCGTATCATGCCGGAGGGCGCCGGCTGGGATGGCGCGCGCGTGACCGAGCTGGACGGGCAGCCGGAACTGGTGGCCGCGCCGGTTTCCGTGCCGGGCGACCCGTCGCTGGCCGGTTTTCCGCTGGTGGCGGCGCTGCTGGTGCCGGGATCGCGGCTGACGGTGCGCGGCGTCGGACTCAACCTCCTGCGCAACGGCCTGCTCGCCACGCTGCGCGAGATGGGGGGCGAACTCGCCGTGACCGGTGAGCGCATCGAGGCGGGCGAGGCGGTGGGCGACGTCACCGCCACGCATTCCGCCCTGCGTGGCGTGGATGTCCCGGCCGGGCGGCTGCGCGGCACGAAGGGTGCCCTGCCGTTGCTGGCCGTCGCGGCGGCCTTCGCCACAGGCACCAGCCGCATCCGGGGGGTGGGGGCGGAAAGCGGCGGCCTCGCGGCCGTGATGGCCCTGCTGGCGGCCAACGGGGTGGCGGCGGAGGCCGAGGAGGGCGACCTGATCATCCGGCGCGACGGTGCCCCCGTGCCCGGCGGCGGCAGCATGGCCGCCGGGGCGGATTCCTGTTCGGTCATGAGCGCGCTGGTGCTGGGGCTGGCGGCGGAAAAGCCGGTGACGGTGGAGGATGGCGCCTGTGCCGGGGTGGTTTTCCCGGATTTCGCCGGGCTGATGGACCGTGTGGCGGGCGGAGGCGCGATCACATCCGCTTGACGCGGCGGTGTATGATGCGGCGCACGCATCCTGTAAGTTGCCGCAACCAGAACGGGAGCAGATCCGGATGACCGCCACCGAGACCCTCACCGCCGGAACCAGGGCGATCATCGCCGTGGACGGTCCGGCCGCCGCCGGCAAGGGCACGTTGGCCCGCCGCCTCGCCGCGGCGCTGGACCTGCCCTATCTGGACACCGGGCTGCTCTATCGCGCCACGGCGCGCCGCGTGATCGACGGGGGCGGCGATCCCGGGGATGCGGTGGCCGCCGAGGCCGCGGCGCGGGCGCTGGAGCCGGGCGATCTCGGCCGCGCCGGCCTGCGCGCCCCGGACACCGATACCGGCGCCAGCAAGGTCGCGGCCATTCCCGGCGTGCGGGCCGCGCTGCTCGACTTCCAGCGCCAGTTCGGCCGCGCCAATGGCGCCGTGCTGGACGGGCGCGACATCGGCACCGTGGTCTTTCCCGATGCGCCGGTGAAGCTCTTCGTCACCGCTAGTCCCGAGGCACGCGCCGAGCGCCGCTGGAAGGAGCGCCAGGCGCGGGGCGAGGACGTCTCGCTGGAGGCGGTGACTGCCGAGATGGCCGCCCGCGACGCCCGCGACGCCTCCCGCGACACGGCCCCCATGAAGCCGGCCGGGGACGCGATCCTGCTCGACACCACGGCGCTCGATGCCGAGGCCGCCTATGCCGAGGCCCTCCGCCTCGTCCGCCAGCGCCTCGGCCTTGCCTCCTGAGAGGGTGCGTCTGGAGGGTCTGGCCTGTGAACCGGGAGGCTCTGCCTCCCGGACCCTCCGCTCAGGGGGATCGTATCCCCCCGAGACCCCGCCATGGGCGCTCCGCGAGGTGGAGGTTGT
>NZ_BDLP01000147.1:0-10554 GCF_001950415.1 Roseomonas sp. TAS13 | reverse complement strand
GCCGCCCGAGGCCGCCTCGCGCCGGCCGCACGAATTCTCCGGCGGCCAGCGGCAGCGCATCGGCATCGCCCGCGCCCTGGCGGTGGAGCCGGAGATGATCGTGGCCGACGAGCCGGTCTCGGCCCTCGACGTTTCCGTGCAGGCCGGCGTGGTGAACCTCTTCGCCGAGCTGCGCGAGCGGCTGGGCCTTACCCTGGTCTTCATCACCCATGACCTGCGGCTGGTGCGCCACCTCTCCGAGCGCGTGGTGGTGATGTACCTGGGCAAGGTGGTGGAGGAAGGCCCGACCCGCCGCCTCTTCGCTGCGCCCCGCCATCCCTATACCCGCGCCCTGCTGTCCGCCGTGCCCCGCCTCGACCCCTCCGCCGCCCCGCGCCCGGCGCCGATCTCGGGCGAGGTGCCGAGCCCCCTCGCCCCGCCCTCCGGCTGCGCCTTCCACACCCGCTGCCCGATCGCTCAGTTCCCGCGCTGCTCGGCGGATGTGCCGGAGCTGACCGTCCGCCAGGGGCCCTGGCCGGTGGCCTGCCACTTCCCGGGATAGAGCCGCCGCAGCTCGTGCCGGAATGGGCCGCCGTTGTGCCTCTGGCCCGGGGTAAAGGCTCCGCCTTCCCCCGTAACCCCCATCCGCCAGGAGCCGGTGGCTCCTGGACCTGCCGTCAGTTGGCTCGCACTGCCGCCAGATCGCGCCGGAGAGCATGGCTCTCCGGCAACTGCGGGTGCCACCCGGTGCCGTTTCCGGCACCCCACTGTGTCCGCCAGCCCTGCCGGCTCGTCCCTTGGAACTGACGGCCACCACCGGCGCCAACTCAAGCCGGGGTCTGGGGACATGCTCATGTCCCCAGCGGAGAGGGGGGGGCCGGGCGGAGAGGCGGAGCCTCTTCCCCGGGGCCAGCCCGGCAGCACGGCGCCGAATCGCGCATTCCCGCCGGAACCCGGCCACTCAACCCGGAAAGAACCGGTTCCCCGGCCGTGGCAGGCCCAGATGCTCGCGCAACGTCTGCCCCGCATAGTCGCGCCGGAAGATTCCGCGCCGCTGCAGTTCCGGCACCAGCTTCCGCACCACCGCCTCCAGCCCGCCGGGCAGCCAGGAGAACATGACGTTGAACCCGTCGGAGCCACGCTCCACGAGCCACTGCTCCATCTCGTCCGCGACGCTGCGCGGCGTGCCGACGAAGGCGAGCCCCGCATAGCTGCCGGCCCGCTGGGCGAGCTGCCGGATCGTGAGGTTCTCCCGCCGCGCCAGCTCGACCATCCGCTCCCGCGCGCTGCGGCTGGCATTGGTCTCGGGGATCTCGGGCAGCGGCCCGTCCGGGTCGTAGCCGGAAACGTCATGGCCCAGCATCCCGTTCAGCGAGGCGATGCCGCTGTCGTAATGCACCAGGGAATCCAGCCGGCGACGCTCCTCCTGCGCCTCCTCGATGCTGTCGGCCACGACGAGGAAGGCCGCGGGAAGGATCTTCAGGTGGTCCGGGTCGCGCCCCAGTGCCTCCATGCGGCCCTTCACGTCGCGGTAGAAGCTCTTGCCGGCTTCCAGATTCGGCGAGGCCCCGAACACCACCTCCGCCGTCTCGGCCGCAAGCTGCCGCCCCGCCTCGGAAGCGCCCGCCTGCACGATGACCGGCCAGCCCTGCACCGGCCGCGCGATGTTCAACGGCCCGCGTACATTCAGATGGGGTCCGTGATGGTTCAGCACATGCATCCGTGCCGGGTCGAAATAGATCCCGCTTTCCGCATCGCGGAGGAAGGCATCGTCGGCGAAACTGTCCCAGAGGCCGGTGACCACATCGTAGAACTCGCGCGCACGGTCATAGCGCGCATCGTGCTCCATCTGCGTGTCCTGACCGAAATTCAGCGCCGCATCTGGATTCGCGGTGGTGACGATGTTCCACCCCGCCCTGCCGCCGCTGAGATGGTCGAGCGAGGCGAAGCGCCGGGCGATGTGATAGGGCTCGTCGAAGGTGGTCGAGGCGGTCGCCACCAGCCCGATCCGCTCCGTCGCGCCCGCCAGGGCGGACAGCAGCGTGAAGGGCTCGAAGGAGGTGACGGTGTGGCTGCGCTTCAGCGCATCCACCGGCATGTCCAGCACGGCCAGATGATCCGCCATGAAGAAGGCGTCGAACTTCGCCTCCTCCAGCCGGCGCGCGAGATGGCGCAGATGCGCGAAGTTGAAGTTCGCGTCCGGCCAGGCGCCAGGATAGCGCCAGGCACCGGTGTGGATGGCCACGGGGCGCATGAAGGCGCCCAGGTGCAACTGTCGGGCCATTGAGGATTCCCCCGCCCGATCCGGCGGGATTGCCGGTCGGTTCCCCGGGGATCTGGAGACGTGCCCACCGTCTTTCCAGCCATGGCGCCGCCGGAGCCCCGCGCGGCGGCGCCAGCCATGAAAAAAGGGCGGGAGCCGAAGCTCCCGCCCTCCTTCCTCGCATCCACCGGGGCATTGCCCCGGCGGCGTCGGCCTCAGAGGCCCAGCATCAGGCGGCGCGGGTCCTCGATGCCTTCCTTCACGCGGACCAGGAAGCTCACCGCCTCCTTGCCGTCCACGATCCGGTGGTCGTAGCTCAGCGCCAGGTACATCATCGGACGGATCTCGATCTTGCCGCCCACCGCCATCGGGCGCTCCTGGATCTTGTGCATGCCCAGGATGCCCGACTGCGGCGGGTTCAGGATCGGCGTGCTCATCAGCGAGCCGTAGATGCCGCCATTGGTGATGGTGAAGGAGCCGCCGGCCAGCTCCTCCAGCTTCAGCTGGCCGTCACGGGCACGCTTGCCGAAGCCGGAGATCGCCTTCTCGATCTCCGCGAAGGACAGCTCCTGCGCGTTGCGCAGCACCGGCACGACGAGGCCGTTCGGCCCGCCGACCGCGATGCCCATGTTCACGAAGTTCTTGTAGACGACGTCGTCGCCGTCGATCTCCGCGTTCACCGCCGGCCATTCCTGAAGGGCGGCGACACAGGCCTTCACGAAGAAGGACATGAAGCCGAGCTTGGTGCCCTGCTTCTTCTCGAAGGCGTCCTTGTACTCGGCGCGCAGCGCCATCACGGCCGACATGTCCACCTCGTTGAAGGTGGTCAGCATGGCGGCGGTGTTCTGCGCCTCCTTCAGCCGGTTGGCGATGGTCTTGCGCAGGCGGGTCATCTTCACCCGCTCCTCGCCCGCCTGCGGCGCGCGCGGCGCCTTCGGCGCGGCGGGCTTCGCCGGCTCGGAGGCCGGACGGTTCAGGAAGGCCTGCACGTCGCCCTTCGCGATACGGCCGTCCTTGGCCGAGCCGGCGCCGATCTGCTCGGCGGAGACGCCCTTCTCCGCCATCATCTTGGCGGCGGCCGGCAGCGGCGCGTGCTCACCACCCCCCTTGGTCGGCGTCTCGACGCCGCCCGGGCGGGACACGGGGCCGGAAGCCGGGCGCGGCTCCTCGACCTTCGGGGCCGCCGGCGCGGCGGCGGAGGCGGCCGCCGGCTTGGCGGCCGTGGCGCCGGAGCCCGCGGCGATGGAGCCCAGCAGCGCGCCGACCTCGACCTCGGCGCCCTCGTCGGCGGCGATCGCCTCCAGCACGCCGGCTTCCGGCGCGTTGACCTCGACCGTGACCTTGTCGGTCTCCAGCTCCACCAGCGGCTCGTCAGCCTTCACCGCCTCGCCGGCCTTCTTCAGCCAGCGCGCCACGGTCGCGGTGCTGACGCTCTCGCCCAGGGTGGGGACCAGGATATCGCTCATGGATTCTTCTCGTTCCGTCTCGTCAGGAAAGGGCGAGAGCCTGCCCCACCAGGGCCTGCTGCTGCTCTGCATGCGTCTTCGCCAAGCCGGTGGCCGGGCTCGCCGCGATGGCACGGCCCACGTAGTCCGGCCGCTTGGCCGCGATGTCCAGGCCCTTCAGCACCTTCTCCAGGCGCCGATCCATGAAGGTCCAGGCCCCCATGTTCTCCGGCTCCTCCTGGCACCAGATCACCTCGGCCTTCTTGTAGGGCGCGAGGACGGTGGCCAGGGCCTTCGCCGGGAAGGGATACATCTGCTCCACCCGGACGATGGCGACATCCTTCGCCCCGGCGTCGCGGCGCGCCTGCAGCAGGTCGTAATAGACCTTGCCCGTGCAGAGCACGACGCGCTTGACCTCCTCCTCCGGCGCGATCGCGTCGATCTCGGGGATCACGGCGCGGAAGCCGGTGCCGGGGCCGAACTCGCTCAGGCTGCTCACCGCCAGCTTGTGGCGCAGCAGCGACTTCGGCGTCATCTGCACCAGCGGCTTGCGGTAGTTGGCCTTCATCTGCCGGCGCAGGGCATGGAAGTAGTTGGCCGGGGTGGTGATGTTCACCACGCGCATGTTGTTCTCGGCGCAGAGCTGCAGGTAGCGCTCCAGCCGGGCGGAGGAATGCTCCGGACCCTGGCCCTCATAGCCGTGCGGCAGCAGCAGCACGAGGCCGGACATGCGCAGCCACTTCGTTTCGGCCGAGGCGATGAACTGGTCGATGATCACCTGCGCGCCATTGGCGAAGTCGCCGAACTGGCCCTCCCAGAGCACCAGCGTCTGCGGGTCGGCCAGCGAGTAGCCGTAGTCGAAGCCCATCACGCCGAACTCGGAGAGCAGTGAGTTGAAGGCGTCGAAACGTGGCTGACCCTCGCGGATGTTGTTCAGCGGGACGTATTCGGACTGGTCCTTCTGGTCGATCAGCACGCAATGCCGCTGCGAGAAGGTGCCGCGCTGCACATCCTCGCCGGACAGGCGCACACGGTGTCCGTCCAGCAGCAGGCTGCCGAAGGCCAGGGCCTCGCCGGTTGCCCAGTCGATGCCCTCGCCGGTCTCGATGGCGTTCTTCTTGGCCTCGAGCTGGCGGGCGATCTTCGGGTTCACGTTGAATTCGGCCGGCACCCGGGCCAGGGCGCCGCCCACCTCGCGCAGCGTGTCGAGGGACACCGCGGTCTCGTACTCGGAATCGGCGGTCTCGTCGGTCGGGGCCTTCAGCCCGGCCCAGTGGCCTTCCAGCCAGTCGGCCTTGTTCGGCTTGAAGCTCGCCGAGGCCTGGAAGGCGTCCTCCAGCTTGGCGTTGTAGGCGTCGAGCATGCCCTGCACGTCGGCCTCGGCCAGCGAGCCCTCCTCGACGAGCTGCTTCGCGTACTTGGCGCGCGCCGTCGGGGTTTCCTTGATGCGGGCATACATCAGCGGCTGGGTGAAGGCCGGCTCGTCCGTCTCGTTGTGGCCATGGCGGCGATAGCAGACGATGTCGAGCACCACATCCACCGCGAACTGCTGGCGGAATTCGGTGCAGAGGCGCGCGGCGAAGACCACGGCCTCGGCATCGTCGCCGTTCACGTGCAGGATCGGCGCCTGCACCGACTTGGCCACGTCCGTGCAGTAGAGGCCGGAATAGGCATGCGCCGGGGTGGTGGTGAAGCCGATCTGGTTGTTGGTCACGACATGCACCGTGCCGCCGGTGCGGTAGCCGATGAGCTGGCTCATCGCCAGGGTCTCATAGACCACGCCCTGGCCGGCGAAGGCCGCGTCGCCGTGCAGCAGGATGCCCATCACGGACTTCCGGCTCTTGGTGTCGCCCGCCATGTCCTGGCGCGCCCGCACCTTGCCGGCCACGACCGGATCGACGCATTCCAGGTGGGAGGGGTTCGGCTGCAGCGAGAGATGGACCTTGCGGCCCTCGATCTCGATGTCGGTGGAGGTGCCCAGGTGGTACTTCACGTCGCCCGAACCCTGCACCGAGTCCGGGTTGGCGGAGCCGCCCTTGAACTCGGAGAAGAGCTGGACGTAGGGCTTGCGCACCACGTTCACGAGCGTGTTCAGGCGGCCGCGATGGGCCATGCCGATCACCACCTCGTTGACGCCGTCCTTGGCGCCTGTCTCGATCACCGCCTGCACCGCCGGGATGGTGGCCTCGCCACCCTCCAGGCCGAAGCGCTTGGTGCCGACATACTTCTTGGCGCAGAAGGCTTCCCAGCCCTCGGCCTCGGTCAGGTCCTCCAGGATCGCGGCCTTCTCGGCCTTGCTGAAGGCATCCCTGGCCTTCCAGGGCGCGCCCTCGATGCGGCTCTGGATCCAGGCCTTCTGGTCCGGGTCCTGGATGTGCATGAACTCGGTGCCGATCGAACCGCAGTATGAGGCGCCGAGGGTCGCCATGATCTCGCGCAGCGTGGCGGTCTCGCGGCCCAGCGCGCCGTTGATGAAGATCGGGCGGTCGTAGTCGGCCTCGGTGAAGCCGTAGCTGGCCGGGTCGAGCTCGGCATGAGCCTTCTTCTTCTGAAGGCCCAGCGGATCGAGGTCGGCCTCCAGATGGCCGCGCACGCGATAGACGCGGATCAGCATCAGGGCGCGCAGCGAATCGAGCACTTCCTGGCGGCTGGCGCCCGGGGCCGCCGCCGGGGCGGCACCCTTGCCGCCCTTTGCCGGGGCCGGGGCGGGCTCCTCCGGGGCGAAGCCGCCGCGCGGGCGCGGGGCCCAGGAGGCGCCGGAGGCATCCTCCAGCACGGCGCGGGCATCGTCGTTCAGGGCCGCGAAGAGCTCCTGGAAGGACGGATCGACGCTGTCGGGCTTCTCCACCCAACGCGCGTAGAGATCCGCGAGGAAGGCGGCATTCGCCCCCGTCATCGCGGTCGCGAGGATGTCCACACCAGGCATCGGTCTTCCTCCTGCGAGCCGACCCTCCGTCGGGCCAGCCGGCTGACGACATGCAAGAACGCCGCCGCTATACTGCGGCGACGTCCGTAAACATAGTGACCATGGCCGGAGGATGGCACCCGCGACAGGCGGATCAGGCCCGCGTTGCGGAAGAAGGTCCCGCCCCCCGGCCGCGGGGGTTCCCCGAAAGGGGAAGTGCCCCGGGGCCGGGCCCCGGAGCGGTTCAGGCCGGACGGTTCAGCCCTTGATGGCCTTCATCATGGTCGAGCCCAGCGCGGCCGGGCTGTCGGCCACGAAGATGCCGGCGGAACGCATGGCATCCATCTTGGCCTCGGCGGTGTCCTTGCCGCCCGAGATCACCGCGCCGGCATGGCCCATGCGGCGGCCCGGAGGCGCCGTGGCGCCGGCGATGAAGCCCACGACCGGCTTGTAGTTGCTGGAGCCGGGCTTGTTCTCCTGGCCCAGGAACTCGGCCGCGATGATCTCCGACTGGCCGCCGATCTCGCCGATCATCACGATCTGCTTGGTTTCGGGGTCCGCCAGGAACATCTGGAGAACGTCCAGGAAGTCCGTGCCCTTCACCGGGTCGCCGCCGATGCCCACGCAGGTGGACTGGCCGAGGCCCGCGGCCGTGGTCTGCGCCACCGCCTCATAGGTCAGGGTGCCGGAGCGGGAGACCACGCCCACCGAGCCGCGCTTGTGGATGTAGCCCGGCATGATGCCGATCTTGCAGGCTTCCGGGGTGATCACGCCCGGGCAGTTCGGCCCGATCAGGCGGGACTTGGAACCGTCCAGGGCGCGCTTGACCTTGACCATGTCCAGCACCGGGATGCCCTCGGTGATGCAGACGATCAGCGGGACCTCGGCGGCGATCGCCTCCAGGATCGAGTCGGCGGCAAACGGCGGCGGCACGTAGATGACGGAGGCATCGGCGCCCGTCTTCTCCACGCACTCGGCCACCGTGTTGAAGACGGGCAGGCCGATATGGGTCTGCCCGCCCTTGCCCGGGGTCACGCCGCCCACGTAGTTGGTGCCGTAGGCGATGCCCTGCTCGGCGTGGAAGGTGCCCTGCGACCCGGTGAACCCCTGGGTCATCACCTTGGTGTGCTTGTCGACGAGGATAGCCATGGTTCAGGCCGCCTTCTTCACGGCGTCCACCACCTTCTGGGCGGCGTCGGCGAGGTTGTCCGCGGGGATGATGGCAAGCCCCGATTCGGCCAGGATCTTCTTGCCGAGGTCCACGTTCGTGCCCTCCAGGCGCACCACCAGCGGCACCTTCAGGGTCAGGTTCTTGGCGGCCTGCACGATGCCCGAGGCGATCATGTCGCACTTGGCGATGCCGCCGAAGATGTTGACCAGGATGCCCTTGACGTTGCTGTCCGAGGTGATGATCCGGAACGCCTCGGTCACGCGGTCGGCCGTCGCGGTGCCGCCGACGTCGAGGAAGTTCGCGGGCGAGGAGCCATAGAGCTTGATGATGTCCATGGTGGCCATCGCCAGGCCGGCGCCGTTCACCATGCAGCCGATCTCGCCATCCAGCGCGACGTAGTTCAGGTCGTTCTTGGCGGCGTCCAGCTCCTTGGGGTCCATCTCCGTCTCGTCGCGGAGGGCCTCCAGGTCCTTGTGCCGGAACAGCGCGTTGTCGTCGAAGGAGACCTTGGCGTCGAGCGCCACGACCTCGCCCGCGCCGGTCACCACCAGCGGGTTGATCTCGACGATCGCCATGTCGAGGTCGGTATAGGCCTGGTACATGGCCGTCACGAACTTCGTGAAGACGCCGACCTGCTTGCCCTCCAGCCCGAGGCCGAAGGCGAGCTTGCGCGCGTGCCAGCCCTGGATGCCGGTGGCCGGATCGACGGCGACCTTGAGGATCTTCTCCGGCTGGTGCTCGGCGACCTCCTCGATCTCCATGCCGCCCTCGGTCGAGGCCATCACGGTGATGCGCGAGGTTTCGCGGTCCAGCAGGATGGAGAGGTACAGCTCGCGCTTGATGTCGCAGCCGGCCTCCACATAGACTTGGTTGACGACCTTGCCCTCGGCGCCGGTCTGCTTGGTGACCAGCGTATGGCCGATCATGGCGGCGGCGGCTTCCTTGGCGGCCTCCGGCTTGACGACGCGCACGCCGCCCTTGCCGTTCGGGTCGTCCTTGAAGCGGCCCGCGCCGCGCCCGCCGGCATGGATCTGCGACTTCACCACCACCACGGGGCCCGGCAGCTTCTTCGCCGCGGCCTCGGCCTCCTCCGGGGTCCTGGCGACGTAGCCGTCGAGCACCGCGACGCCGTAGCGGCGCAGCAGCTCCTTGCCCTGGTATTCATGGATGTTCATACGGAATCCCCGCTCTCTGGATGCGGAAAGGGCCGGGATCGCCCCGGCCCAGGTTTCTCAGACGCCGAGCTTCTTGAAGTCCTCGACCAGCTTCTTCACCGCGTCGCAGGACTTGTCGAAGGCCGCCTTTTCCTCCGGGGTGAACTGGACCTCGACGATCCGCTCCACGCCGCCCTCGCCGATCACCACCGGCACGCCCACGTAGAAGTCCTTCAGCCCGTACTCGCCGTTCAGCATGACGGCGCAGGGCAGGACGCGCTTCTTGTCCTTCAGGTAGGCCTCGGCCATGGCCACGGCGGAAGCCGCCGGGGCGTAGAAGGCGGAGCCCTTCTCCAGCAGCTTCACGATCTCGCCGCCGCCATTGGCGGTGCGGGCCACGATCGCGTCGATCTTCTCCTGGGTGGTCCAGCCCATCTTCACCAGGTCGGGCACCGGGATGCCCGCCACGGTGGAGTAGCGGGTCAGCGGCACCATCGTGTCGCCATGGCCGCCCAGCACGAAGGCGGTCACGTCCTCGACGGAGACCTTGAACTCCTCGGCCAGGAAGAGGCGGAAGCGGGAGCTGTCGAGCACGCCCGCCATGCCCACCACCTTGTGCGCCGGCAGGCCGGACTTCTGCTGCAGCGCCCAGACCATCACGTCCAGCGGATTGGTGATGCAGATCACGAAGGCGTCCGGGGCATACTGCTTGATGCCCTCGGCCACCTGGCCCATCACGCCGGCGTTCTTGGTGAGCAGGTCGTCGCGGCTCATGCCCGGCTGGCGGGGGAAGCCGGCGGTGACGATGACGACGTCCGCGCCCGCGATGGCCGCATAGTCGGACCCGCCCGACATGGCGCTGTCGAAGCCGTCCACCGGGCTGGACTGCATGATGTCCAGGGCCTTGCCGGCCGCCACGCCACCGAAGACGTCGAACATGACGACGTCACCGAGTTCCTTGAGACCGATAAGGTGGGCGAGGGTGCCACCGATGTTGCCGGCGCCGATCAGCGCGATCTTCTTGCGGGCCATGGGGTTTCCTTATGAAAAAGGACCGTCCGTATGTGGAAAGGCCGCCGGACCGATTAGACCCGTGGACACGGCCCGACAAGGCGTCGCCGCCAGCCTCTTCGCAAATGCAACAGAGGATTGTCCGGGCACGGAGGCAACCTCCGCCTGTCCCCCGCCCCTCAATCGCCCATGGAACCGCTTGCCGGAATCGGAACGGCCCGCCCCCGGAATGCCGGGAGCGGGCCGTAACCTACTGCAATCAAGGCGAAAAGCCGCTTGGTTCCGTCCATCCGGGCCAGAAAGGAGGAACCCCCTCCCCCTTTCCGGCCCTTTGCCGGTCAGAGCGGCATGCAGCGGATCGTGTCGGTATGGCCCCGGGCCAGCGTGGCCAGCGTGCCCTCGGGGCAGGCCATCTGCTCGGCATCCGGCGCCGGCAGGCCGGCGTGCCAGACGCTGCGGCGCGGCGTCGCCGCCCGGGCGGAGGAGGCGAAGCTGGCCAGCCGCGCGCCCGTGCAGTTGCCCCGCGCATCCCGCCGCAGGCAGGTGCCGGAGGCCACGGCCTTCATCTCGGAACGGCTCATCTGCCTGCCCGCCACCACCTGGCGCCCGCCGCCCCCGGCCTTGGC
>NZ_BDLP01000146.1:0-10727 GCF_001950415.1 Roseomonas sp. TAS13 | reverse complement strand
GCGACAGGCCGAGGCCCGAGCCGGGCGTGGCGCGGGCGCCGTCGGTGCGGAAGAAACGTTCGCCGGCGCGGGCGCGCTCCCCGGGGCTCATGCCGGGTCCCTCGTCGGCCACGGTGACATGCACCGCCTGCCGGTCGCGGAAGGCGCGCAGCCGCACGGTGCTGGCGGGCGGCGAGAACTTCACCGCGTTGTCCAGCAGGTTGGCCACCGCCTGCAGCAGCAGGTCTCGGTCGCCCACCAGCGGCAGGTTGGGCTGGATCTCCGCCATCAGGCTCTGCTCCGCCGCCTCGGCCGAGGCGCCGTAGAGCTCCGCCGCATCGGCCAGCACCGGGGCGAGGTCAAAGGGGGCGAAGGCGGCGCGCCGCGCGCCGGCCTCCACCTCCGCGATCCGCAGCACCGCCTGGAAGACCCGGGCGATGCCGTCCAGGTCGGCGATGCCGCGATCCACCGCCTGACGCAGCAGCTCCGCCGCCTCCCGGTCCGGGGCGCCCTCGGCCTCGGCCAGCGCGTCCTCCAGCTTGGCGCGGGCGCGGGCGATCGGCGTGCGCAGGTCGTGGGCGATGGCGTCGGACACGCCGCGCACCCCCTCCATCAGCGTCGCGATGCGGTCCAGCATGTTGTTCATGGCGCTGCCGAGGCGGTCGAACTCGTCCTCCCGGCCCGAGAGCGGCACGCGCTGGCTCAGGTCGCCCTGCGCGATCGCGGCGGCGGTGTCGGCGGCGGGCTGGAGCCGGTCCTCCAGCGCCCGGCGCAGCACCCAGGCCCCGGCGAAGGCGAAGAAGGCGGCCGCCGCGGCGGACCAGGCGAGGCCCTCGTTCAGCAGCTCG
Organism: Roseomonas sp. TAS13; assembly: GCF_001950415.1. Lineage (NCBI taxonomy): Bacteria > Pseudomonadati > Pseudomonadota > Alphaproteobacteria > Acetobacterales > Roseomonadaceae > Roseomonas > Roseomonas sp. TAS13. The sequence continues at coordinate 9,900 of NZ_BDLP01000146.1, read as the reverse complement.
CGCAGCCGCAGCTTGTCCTCCACGTCGCGGCCCAGCAGCAGCACGTCGCCGTTGGGGAAGTCGAGGCGGAAGATCCGCGCCTCGGTCAGCACGCCTTCCCGCAGCAGGGACAGGGACTGCCAGCGCGGCCCGGCGAGATAGGTGTCGAAATAGCCGTCGCGCGGCGCCTCCAGGTTGCCGGCCAGCCGGTGCCCCGTGACGTCGGTGAGGAGGTAGAGGCTCTGGTCCTCCACATCCTCGGCCAGATGCTGGGCGATGGCCTCGATCAGCCCGTCGCGCCCGGCCTCGCGCCAGCGTTCCTGGAAGACCGCGGCATCGCTGCGGATGGTGGCATCCGTCTGCCGGTCCAGCGCCCCGGCGGTGCCCCACCAGAGCACGGCGGCGAAGACCAGCCCGGCCAGCAGGAAGACGGTGGCGAAGAAGGCGGCCGCGCGGAAGCCGGCGCCGCCCACCAGCCGCGCCAGCCGCTGGCCAAGCAGCCGCAGCCCGGCCAATGGCTGGCGCGGCCGCTTCGGTGGTCCGTTCGGCGACCTGCCGGAGGGGCTGGCCGGCGGCGTGTCAGGCAACCCGGCGGGCAACCCGCCCGCTGGCCCGCGTGGCGGCGGCCCGTGCGCCGGTCCCTGCTCCGGTCCGGCCGGCGGCCCGGCGCTCATCGCGGCATCACGCCTCCGCCCCCACCGGCGCGGAACCCGCGCGGCCGGGACGGGGTGGAGGCCGGTTCCCGTTGCCGGCCCCCCTGGAAGGGCATGGAGAGCCTCCCGTCAGGGGTCCGCGCGCAGCATGTAGCCGGCATTGCGGATGGTATGGATCAGCGGCTTGTCGAAGCCCTTGTCCAGCTTCTGGCGGAGGCGGGAGACATGCACGTCGATCACGTTGGTCTGCGGGTCGAAGTGATAGTCCCAGACCTTCTCCAGCAGCATGGTGCGGGTCACCACCTGCCCGGCATGGCGCATCAGGTGCTCCAGCAGGCGGAACTCGCGCGGCTGGATCTCGATGCGCTTGTCGCCGCGCGTCACGGTGCGGGAAAGCAGGTCGAGCTCCAGGTCCGCGACCTTCAGCCGCGTGGCGGGCGCGTCCACCGCCGGGCGGCGGCCCAGCGCCTCGACACGGGCCAGCAGCTCGGCGAAGGCGAAGGGCTTGGCGAGGTAGTCGTCGCCCCCGGCCTTGAGCCCCTTCACCCGCTCGTCCACGGCGCTGAGGGCGGAAAGGAACAGGACGGGCGTCCGGTTCCCCTGGGTGCGCAGGGTCTCCACCAGCCGCACGCCATCGACGCCGCCGGGCAGCATCCGGTCCAGTACCAGCAGGTCGAAGGGTTCCGAGGCGGCGAGGAACAGGCCGTCGCGGCCATTGGACGAATGCTCGACGGTATGCCCGGCCTCGCGCAGGCCCTTGGTCACGAAGCGGGCGACCTCGGCGTCGTCCTCCACAAGCAGAATCCGCATTCCAGGTCTCCCGGCGGGATGTTGTGCTTAGCCCAGACCGTGCTGGATGGGCAGGCTGATGAAATTCCGGCCTTTTGTGAAGACCGGGGTTCCGTGAAGACCGGGGCGGCCGCCCCTCGGCGCCCTTTCCGGGTCTGCCGTGGGCGGGGCCGGGTCACAGCAGGGTCCCGCGCAGGATGGCGGAGGCCACGGAGAAGTAGATGACCAGGCCGGTGACATCCACCAGGGTCGCCACGAAGGGGGCGGAGGCGCTGGCGGGGTCGAAGCCGATGCGCTTCAGGATGAAGGGCAGCATGGAGCCCGCCAGCGAGCCGAAGGTCACGATGCCCACCAGGGCCGTGCCCACGGTCAGGGCGATCAGCATCCAGTGCTCGCCATAGTCGAAGAAGCCGAACTCCTGCCAGACCAGGATGCGCAGCATGCCGATGGTGCCCAGGATGGCGCCCAGGGTGAGGCCGGTCGGCAGCTCGCGCAGCGCCACGCGCCACCAGTCGCGCAGCCGCAGCTCGCCCAGCGCCAGGGCGCGGATCAGCAGCGATGTGGCCTGGGAGCCGGAATTGCCGCCCGAGCTCATGATCAGCGGGATGAACAGCGTCAGCACCACGGCGCGCTCCAGCGCGTCCTCGTAGTGCTGCATGGCGCTGGCGGTGAGCATCTCGCTGAGGAACAGGGCGCAGAGCCAGCCGGCGCGCTTGCGGATCATCCCGCCGAAGCCGAGCTCGGTATAGGGCTCGTCGCTCGCCTCCATGCCGCCGAAGCGCTGCACGTCCTCGGTGCCTTCCTCGACGATGGCGTCGAGCACGTCGTCCACCGTCACGATGCCGAGGATGCGGCGGGCGTCGTCCACCACCGGCACGGCCAGCAGGTCGTGGCGGCGGAACAGGCGGGCCACCTCCTCGCGGCTGGTCAGCGGCTTGACCGTGACGGGCTCGGTCTCGCGCGTGGCGGAGAGGATGAAGTCCCCCGGCTCCGCCGTGATGAGGCGGCGCATGGTGGCCGCGCGCACCAGGGCGCGCGTGCGCGGCTCCACCACATAGATGGCGTAGATCGTCTCGCGCGTGCGCTCGACCCTGCGAACATGCGCCAGGGTCTGCGCCACCGTCCAGTTGGCGGGGACGCTGACGAACTCGGTGGTCATGATGCTGCCGGCGGTGCGCGGCGGATAGGAGAGCAGGCGCTGCACCGCCAGCGCCATCTCGGCGCTGAGCCGCGCCACCAGCGCCGCCCGCTCCGTGCCCTCCAGGTCGCGCAGCATGTCGGCCACGCGGTCGGCGGACATGCCTTCCAGCAGCACCGCGGCGCGGTCGCGCGGCAGGAAGTGGACGATCTCCGCCGGGTCGTCGAGCTCGGGCTTGTCGAGGATCTCGACGGCGCGATCGTCGGGCAGCAGCGCGAGGGCGGCGGCCGACTCCTGGGGGGAGAGGGTGTTCAGCCGCTCCACTGCATCGGCGACGTGGCCCTGGGCGAGCTGTTCGGCGAGGATGCCGGCCGCGCCCTGTTCGCGCGGGTCCAGCACCGGGCCGGGAGCAGCGGTCCGGTCGGCCTGGTTGCCGCCGGGGGTGTTCCTGTTCGTGTCCATGTTTCACCGTTCCGTCATGCCGTTGGCAGCGGAACGCGGGGAACCGGACCCGGAGGCGGGATCAGTCCGCGGCGGCCACCAACGGCGGGCGAGATCGACTGTGACTGTCGCTTGGCATGAGCTTCGTCTGGGGGTTCGGCGCCGCGCCGGACCCGGAGGGGAGCGCGCGGCGGAAAGGCGCATGATCCTTTCGCACCGCAGTGTCAAGCAGGGGCAAGGGCGTGTTCCCGGGGACCGTCACCCGGGGAGTGGCGGGGAAACTGGCGGAAACCGCTGCCAGCCTTCCGGATGGGTAAGGATGTTGCAACGTTTTAGGATGGCGTTAACGAACGGGCGGCAATTTCGGGGCATGAGCATGGTCCCTGCCCCCTGGGTACCGGCCCGCCCGCCGCCGATTCACGCCCTTCCTCACCGGCGCCTTCGCCGGGCGGCAGCCGGGCGCGGGGTTCAGGCCGCCTGCCTGGGCAGGGGGCGTCCGCGAGCACCAGCAGGCTGCCCTGGGAGCAGAACTCGATCCGCGCCGCCACGCCATAGACCTCGGCCAGGATCGCCGGGGTCAGCGTGTCCTCGGGCGTGCCGTCCGCCCGTACCGTGCCGTCGTGCAGCACCACCACCCGGTCCGAGAAGCGGGCGGCGAGGCTGAGGTCGTGCAGCACCACCACGCCGATCAGCCCGTGTTCCAGCACCGTCTGCCGCACCAGCCCCATCACCGAGAGCTGGAAGCGCAGGTCGAGCGCCGAGGTCGGCTCGTCGAGCAGCAGCACCTCCGGCTCCCTCACCAGGGCCTGGGCGAGGCCGGCGAGCTGGCGCTGGCCGCCGGACAGCCGGTCCAGCCCCCGCAGGGCGAGGTCGGAGATGCCCAGCCGCTCCAGGATCGCGAGGCCGCGGCGGGCGGCTTCCTCGCCCGAGACGGCGCCGGAGGCGGGGGCCACGGCCTTCAGCGCGCCGACCAGCGTTTCCAGCACGGTGAGCGCCACGCCCTGGGGCAGGCCCTGCGGCATGTAGGAGACGTGGCGCGCGCGGCGGCCGACCGACATGGCGGAGAGGTCCTGCCCGCCGAGATGCACCCGGCCCTTCGCCGGCACCAGCCCGGCGAGGCCGCGCAGCAGGGTGGACTTGCCGGCGCCGTTGGGGCCGACCAGGGCGGTCAGCGTGCCGGGCAGCATCGGGCGCAGCGACAGGTCGCGGACGATCTGCCGCTTGCCGTAGCCGACCGAGACATGCTCCACGGCCAAGGGCTGGCGATTGTCCGTGTGGGGGGTGCCCGTGGGGTGGATGGCTTCGTCCCTCATGCCGCGCGCGCCCGGCCGAAGACCAGCGCCACGAAGACGGGCACGCCGATCAGTGCGGTGACGATGCCGATCGGGATCAGCAGCCCCGGCACGATCATCTTGGAGGCGATGGAGGAAAGCGAGAGCAGCACCGCGCCGCAAAGGGCGGAAGCAGGCAGGAAGTAGCGGTGGTCCTCGCCCACCATCAGCCGCGCCGCGTGCGGGCCGACCAGCCCGACGAAGCCGATCGTGCCGACGAAGGCGACGGAGACGGCGGCGAGCAGCGAGACGCGCAGCAGCGAGCCGCGCCGCAGCGCCGCGGAATCAACGCCGAAGGACCGGGCGCGGTCCTCGCCGAGGCGCAGCGCCGTCAGCTTCCAGGTGGCGCGGGCGCAGAAGGGGACGCAGACCGCGAGGGCCAGCGCCATGATGCCGATCTTCGGCCAGGTGGCGCGGGCGAGCGATCCCATGGACCAGAAGACGAGCTGCTGCAGCGCCTGTTCCGTGGCCACGAACTGCAGCAGCGCGACCAGCGCGTTCATGGCGAAGACCAGGGCGATGCCGAACAGCACCAGCGAATCCACCCCGGCGCCGCGCAGCCGCGACATGAAGTGCAGCAGCAGCATCGAGGCGAAGGCGAAGACGAAGGCATTGGCCGGGATCAGCCATTCCTGCGGCACCCAGGGCACGCCGCGGCCCAGCACGATGGCCAGCGCCGCGCCGAGCGAGGCGGCCGAGGAGACGCCGAGGGTGAAGGGGCTGGCCAGCGGGTTGTTCAGCACCGTCTGCATCTCCGCCCCGGCGAGCGCCAGGGCGGCGCCGACGAGCACCGCCATCAGCGCATAGGGCAGGCGGACATCCCAGACGATGACACGCATCGGGCCGGTCGCGCCATCGGGCGAGAGGATGGTGGCGAACACGTCGGCGAAGGGCAGGCGGGAGGGGCCGGTCATCACGTCGCAAACCAGCGCCACCACCAGCAGCAGGGTCAGGCCGGCCAGCACGGCGCCGCGGCGGAGCAGCAGGCGCCGGTAATCCGCCGCGGCGAGGTCGTGCGAAGTGGCGGCGCTCACTTCGGGGCGGCCTCGCGGGACGGGCCTCTGCGGCCTTCTCCGGTCGGCGGGGTTCCGGGGAAAGGGGCTCCGGTGGGCGAGGCGATGTCGCGAACGCGGTATGGCGGCGGGGTCGGCGGCATGGGCAGCTGCTTACACCAATTCGCCGCGTGCTGATAATCATTCGCGGATGGCGCCGCGCTCCCGCGCCATGCTCCGAGGGCATGGCCCCAGAAGACGACGCGAAAGGATGACCCCGGAGCGCGGCGGCGGGCCGGGCGGCGGCCTCAGCCGGCGCCGCTGGGCCGGCGGCCGACCTGGACGGGGATCTCCTGCTGCCGCCCGTCGCGGATCAGGGTCAGCCGCACGGTCTGCCCCGGCGCCACCCCGGCCACGGAGCGGATCAGCACGCGCGAGGTGTCCACCCTTTCTCCATCCAGCGCGATCACCAGGTCGCCCTGGCGCAGCCCGGCGCGGGCGGCGGGGCTGTTGCGCTCCACCCCCTGCACCAGTACGCCGCGCCGGCCGCGGCCGCCTTCCGGCGTGGCATCCTGCACGGCGACGCCGAGCCAGCCGCGCTCCACCCGCCCGTCGCGGCGGAGCTGCTCGATCACCGGGCGCGCGAGGTCCGAGGGCGTGGCGAAGCCGATCCCGGCCGAGCCGCCGGAAGGCGAGAAGATGGCGGTGTTGATGCCGATCACCTCGCCGTCGATGTTGAAGAGCGGGCCGCCGGAATTGCCGGGGTTGATGGCGGCATCGGTCTGGATGAAGTCGTCGAAGGGGCCGGCGCCGATCTCGCGCCCGCGGGCGGAAACGATGCCCGAGGTGACGGTGCCGCCCAGGCCGAAGGGATTGCCCGCCGCCAGCACCCACTGCCCCACGCGCAGCTTGCCGGAGGAGCCCCAGGGGACGGATTTCAGCGTCTCCTTGCTCTCGATCCGCAGGAGGGCGAGGTCGGTGAGGTCGTCGGTGCCGACCACACGGGCCGGCATCTCGGTGCCGTCCTGCAGGGCGACCACCACGCGGCTGGCATTGCCGACCACATGGTTGTTGGTCACCACCAGGCCGGAAGGGTCGATGATGAAGCCCGAGCCGGCGCCCTGGACCTGCTGGCGGCCCCGGCGCTCGCGAAAGAAGCGCTCGTAGGGGGTGCCGCGCATGTCGGGGGGGATCTGGACCTGCTGCTCCCCGGTGACGGCGATGTTCACCACGGCGGGCAGGACCTTCTCGGCGAGGTCGGCGAAGTCGAGCACCGCCACCCGCTGCGCCTCGGCGGGATAGGGGCGGGCGGTGCAACCCGCCATGGCAAGGCCCGTGAAGGCAAGCAGGGCGCTGCGTCGGCTGCTGTGCTGGATCATGGGCGGATCATCCCCGATCCCGGGCGGCGCAAAAAGGGCCGAAGCCTTGGATTGCGCCGGCCGTGCCGCCGACGCGGTGGTGGCGTGCCGGGGCTGTGGCGAAAAAGTCATCCTGCGGTGCGCTCCTCCGGTCGGACCTTTCCAACTGGGCCCGGTGGCGGCGCGGAAAAGCCCCGCCGGTGCCGGGAAGCGGCGTGTTCCCGGCCGTCCGGGGGTTCCGGGCGAGTCCTCCGCCGGACGGGCGCGGGGCTGCCCTGCGGCAAGGACGGGACGGCGGGGCCGCGGCACCCTATCTGTAGCCGGACGGCCCGTGGCAATCCCGCCCGGGGCCACAGGACGGAAGGACGCATGGTCCCCTTCACCCTTCTCGACCTCTCGCCCATTCCGCAGGGCGCGGATGCCGGCACGGCGCTGCGCAACACGATCGACCTCGCCCGCCATGCCGAAGCCTGGGGCTACCGGCGCTTCTGGCTGGCCGAGCACCACAACATGCCCGGCATCGCCAGCGCCGCCACGGCGGTGGTGATCGGCCAGGTGGCGGCCGCGACCTCCCGCATCCGGGTCGGCGCGGCGGGCATCATGCTGCCCAACCACGCGCCGCTGGTGATCGCGGAGCAGTTCGGCACGCTGGCGGCGCTCTTTCCCGGGCGCGTCGACCTGGGGCTGGGCCGGGCGCCGGGCAGCGACATGCGGGCCGCGCGGGCCCTGCGCCGCAACCTCGACAGCGACCCGGACGGCTTCCCGCGCGACGTGGTGGAGCTGCAATCCTATTTCCGCCCCGCGCGGCCGGGGCAGCCGCTCCAGGCCGTGCCGGGAGCAGGGCAGGAGGTGCCGCTCTGGATTCTCGGCTCCTCTCTCTATGGCGCGCAGCTCGCGGCGGCGTTGGGCCTGCCCTATGCCTTCGCCTCGCATTTCGCGCCGGATGCGCTGGACGAGGCGCTGCGCGTCTACCGGGGGCAGTTCCGCCCCTCGGAGCAGCTCGACCGGCCCCATGTGGCCGCCGCGATCAATGTCTTCGCGGACGAGACGGAGGCCGGGGCGCGGCGGCTCTTCACCTCGCTGCAGCAGCAGTTCCTGAACCTGCGCCGCGGCACGCCGGGCCAGTTGCCGCCGCCGGTGGACAGCATGGACCGGCTGTGGACCGCTGCCGAGCGGGCCGGCACGGAGCGGGCGCTGTCCTGTTCCGCGGTGGGCACGCCGGCGCAGGTGCGGGCGGGGCTGGAAGCCTTCCTGGAGCGGACCGGGGCGGACGAGCTGGTGCTGACCGGGCAGATCTTCGACCACGAGGCCCGGCTGCGCTCCTTCCGCCTCGTGGCGGAATTGGGCAAGGACCTTCTCCCTCGGCACGGCGGCTGAGCGGTCCGGGGAAAGCCCGGCGAGGCCGCCGGACGGTCTTGCCGGAAGAAGGATGCCGGGCGGCTTGATCGCCCGGCCATCCTGCGGCCATGCTGGGATGCCCGCCGGGAGGCGGACAAGGGAGCGATCCTGGCCTGACGGACGACGATCTCGATGCCCTGACCGACCGGATCTACGAGGCGGCGCTGCGCCCCGAGCTCTGGGAAGCCGTGCTCCGGGAGATGGAGGAGCTGTTCCGGGTCGGCGATGGCGGCGTGTCCCTGGTCACCATGGGGCGGCGGATCGAGTATATCAGCTCGCCGGGCCTACGGGACGCGGCGGGGGAATGGTTCGCCGAAGGCTGGCACCAGCGTTCGGACCTGCCGCGGCGGCTGCTGGAGCGTCCCGAGAAGCGTTTCCTGCAATACACGGAGCTCTACACCCGCGAGGAGATGGCGGCGGATCCGCACCACCAGGAGTTCCTCCGGCCGAGGGACCTGGGCTGGGGCACCTATTCGATGGTGGACTTGCCGAATGGGGAAAGGCTGATGTTCAGCGTCCAGCGGCAGCTTTCCCGGGGGCCGCTCGATGCCGGGCAGGTCCGGCTCCTGCAAGCACTGCGGCCGCATCTGGCGCGTGCCGCCACGGTCACCGCCCGGATGGGCCGGAGCCAGCTCGACCGCCAGCTGGATCTGCTGGAGGAGATCGACCTTCCTGCTGCGGTGCTGGGCCTGGGCGGGCGCGTGGTGGTGGCGAACGCGGGCTTCCGGGTGCGGCGGGAGGCGAAGGGTGGCGGGGACCGGCTGGCCCTGGCGGACGAGGCGGCGGAGCGGCAGGTCCTCGCGGCGCTGGAGGCGATCGCGGCGTCGCGGCTGCCGCCGGTGCTGTCCTTCGCCGTCGCGCCCGGGGTGTCGCAGCTCCCCATGATCCTGCGCCTGCTACCCTTGCGCCGGGGGGCGCAGCAGCTCTTCACGGGGGCACTGGCGGTGCTGGTGCTCCACGATATCCAGCCGCCCCCGTTGCCGGAGGCGGCGATCCTGAGCGACCTCTTCGGCCTGACGCCGGCCCAGATCCGGCTGGCGAGGCTGCTGATGCAGGGCCATAGCCTGCCGCAGGCGGCCTCGGCCACAGGGCTGTCACGCGAAACGCTGCGGACGCAGCTCCGCTCCATCTTTGAGAAGACCGGCACCGGGCGGCAGGCGGAGCTGGTGGCCCTGTTCAGCCGCCTGGCCCTGTGGACGAGGCCGCAGCGGCGATAGGTCGCCCGCCAGGAATGGCCGCCTGGCCCGGATGTTCGCGGCAAGCCGGAGCGGGGCCTTACAGGGCGATGCCACGGCGGCGCAGTTCCTGCCGGTGCTTGGCGATCGCGCCCTCCGCCACCTTCCGGCCTCCGCTCCCCGCACGGAATGGTTGTGGGTTCGCCATGCGGGAAGGGTCATCCGGTTTCGTTCAGGAAACGTAGCGCGCCTCGGTCAGATCGATCTCGCGCACCAGGTGCCTCAGCGTCTCGTCCTCGATGCGGCGGGCGCGGCGCAGGCGGTAGAGCTCGTCGCGCTCGGCCCGCAGGCCGGCGAGGCGCAGGTGCCGCTCGACGGCCACGCGCTTCTGGGCGCGTTCCTGTTCCTCCGGCTCCGGTGCATGGGTGTCGCTGGCGCGGCAATAGGGTTCCATGGCTTGGGAGGCAGCCTCGGCGAAGAGGTCGGCGTCGTCGCGCCCCTCGGCCAGTTCGTGCTGCTCGCGCTCGATGGCGCGGATGGCGGCGCTGGCGGCGGCGGCGCGGGCCTCGTCCTCCTCGTGCTGGTGCGTGGGCTGCGGCGGCCTGTCTCTTGATCACATCTACGCACAGCTCCACCGTAAGGCGAA
>NZ_BDLP01000145.1:0-10768 GCF_001950415.1 Roseomonas sp. TAS13 | reverse complement strand
GTCAGTGAGTCGGCGGCCGCGCCGAGGCCCAAGGCGGCGCGCATCGTGGTGGGCACCGCCGCTGAGGGCGCGACCATCAAGGAGGGCAGCTACGTCCTGCTCGGGCTGGACCTCATGCAGGTGGTGGACGGCCAGCCCGTCCCGGTGCCGGTGAAGTCGGCGAGCTGCAAGGAAGGCATCTTCGCCAAGCACGCCCGCATCATCCGCGGGCTGATCCCGATCCGCGACGCCGTGCGGAGCGTGCTGCGGGCGCAGGAGGCCAACGAGCCCTGGGGGCAGGCCCAGCTGCGCTTGCGGGCCGCCTATCAGGGGTTCGTGCGGCAGTTCGGCCCCATCAACCAGGCCCGCATCACCACCCGCACGGACGACGAAACGGGTGAAGTGAGCGAAACCGTGCGCCGGCCGAACCTGGCACCCTTCCTGGACGACCCGGATTGCTGGCTGGTGGCCTCGATCGAAGACTACGACGAGGATACCGACACCGCCAGGCAGGGCCCGATCTTCACCCAGCGGGTGATCCATCCGCCCGTGGAACCGGTCATCAGCTCGGCGGCCGACGCGCTCGCGGTGACGCTGCACGAGGTCGGCCATGTCGACCTCGACCGCATCGCCGAGCTGCTCGGCCGCCCGCGTGCCGAGGTGCTGGCCGAATTGGGCGACGCAGTGTTCCTCAACCCGGCCCTGACCACGGAGGCCATGGAGGTGTGGGAAACGGCGGATGCCTACCTGTCCGGCCCGGTCCGCACGAAGCTGGCCGCCGCCGAGGCGGTCGCCGTCACCGATCCCCGCTATGGCCGCAACGTGCCGGCGCTGCGCGCCGTGCAGCCAGAGGACCTGAAGCCTAGCGACATCACCGCCCGGCTCGGGGCGCCGTGGATGCCGGCCGACGTGGTGGAGGCGTTCGTCGCCGAGCAGATGGGGGTGACGGTGCAGATCCGGCACACCGTCGAGATCGCCTCCTGGTCGTTCAACATTCATGCCTTCGCAGGGCTCGCCGCCGCCACCTCCGAGTGGGGCACGGAGCGCCGCCACGCCGGGCACCTGTTGGACGACGCACTGAACGCCGTCATCCCGCAGATCTTCGACACCTGGATCGAGGACGGGAAGGAGCGCCGGGAGCTGAATCCGGCTGAGACGGAGGCGGCCAAGGAGAAGCTGGCCAAGATCAAGACCGCCTTCGAGCGCTGGGTCTGGCAGGACGCGGACCGGGCCGACCGGCTTTCCCGCATCTACAACGACCGCTTCAACAACCTCGTGCCGCGCACCTTCGACGGGGGCCACCTGCAGCTGCCGGGCGCATCCGGCGTGATCCAGATGCGCGGCCACCAGAAGCGGGTGATCTGGCGCGTCATCAGCACCGGTTCCACCTACATCGCCCACGCGGTCGGCGCGGGCAAGACCTTCTCCATGGCGGCCGCGATCATGGAGCAGCGCCGGCTCGGCCTGGTAACCAAGGCCATGATGGTGGTGCCGGGGCACTGCCTGGCGCAGGCGAGCCGGGAGTTCCTGCTGCTCTACCCGAACGCCCAGATCCTGGTCGCCGACGAGACCAACTTCGCCAAGGAGAAGCGGCAGCGCTTCCTGGCGCGCGCCGCCACGGGCACCTGGGACTGCATCATCATCACCCACTCGGCGTTCAAGTTCATCCCGGCCCCGGCGCAGTTCGAGAAGGGGCTGATCGACGCGCAGATCCAGAGCTACGTCGACCTGCTGGAGCGTGTGGACAGCGACGACCGCATCACCCGCAAGCGGCTGGAGCGGCTGAAGGAGCGCATGGAGGCCAAGCTGGAGGCGCTCGCCACCCGCAAGGACGACATGCTGACCATCGGCGAGATCGGCGTCGACCAGCTGGTGGTGGACGAGGCGCAGGAGTTCCGCAAGCTCAGCTTCGCCACCAACATGGCCAGCCTGAAGGGCATCAGCCCGGATGGCTCACAGCGCGCCTGGGACCTCTACGCGAAGTCGCGCTTTATCGCCCAGACCCAGCCGGCGCGGAACCTGATCCTGGCCTCGGGCACGCCGATCACCAACACCATGGGCGAGATGTTCAGCCTGCAGCGCTTCATGCAGCCGGACGCTCTGGCCGAGCGCGGCTTGCACGAGTTCGATGCCTGGGCCTCGACCTTCGGCGACACGGTGACAGAGTTGGAGCTGCAGCCGTCCGGCAACTACCAGCCGGTGACGCGCTTCGCCAACTTCGTCAATGTGGCGGACCTGATCGCCATGTTCCGCTCGGTCGCGGACGTGGTGAGCAAGACGGATCTGCGCGGCTACGCCAAGCTGCCGGAGGTTCGCACCGGCAAGCGGCAGATCCTGACCTCGCCCGCCAGCGCCGACTTCAAGGCGTATCAGCGCGTCCTGGCGAAGCGGATCGACGCGATCAAGGAGCGCAAGGGCAAGCCGAACAAGGGCGACGACATCCTGCTCTCCGTCATCACCGACGGGCGGCACGCCGCGATCGACCTGCGGTTCGTGCTACCGGGCTGCGACAACGAGCCCGGCACCAAGCTGAACAACCTGGTGCGCAACGTCCACCGGGTCTGGGAGGAGACGCGGGAGAACACCTACCGCAATCCGCTGACGGGGGAGACCTACCCGATCCCGGGTGCGGCGCAGATGGTGTTCTCGGACCTGGGCACGGAGAACGCCGCGGCCACGCGGGGCTTCTCGGCCTATGAGTGGATCAGGTCGGAGCTGATCCGGCTCGGCGTGCCGGCGTCCGAGATCGCTTTCATGCAGCACTACAAGAAGTCGGCGGCCAAGCAGGGCCTGTTCAACGACGTGAACAACGGGCGGGTCCGCATCCTGCTCGGCTCGACGCAGACCATGGGCACGGGGGTGAACGCGCAGCAGAGCCTCGCTGCCCTGCACCACCTGGATGTGCCGTGGCTGCCCTCGGACATCGAGCAGCGGGAAGGCCGGATCGAGCGACAGGGCAACCAGCACGAGGCGATCGACATCTACGCCTACGCCACGCTCGGCAGCGTGGACGCCACCAACTGGCAGCTGCTGGAGCGCAAGGCGCGGTTCATCGAGGCCGCGCTCGGCGGGGACCGCTCGATCCGCCGGCTGGAGGATGTGGCCGACACCGCCAGCCAGTTCGCCATGGCCAAGGCGCTCGCCTCGGGCGACCAGCGCCTGATGCAGAAGGCCGGGCTGGAAGCCGAACTGGCGCGGCTGGAGCGGCTGCGGGCAGCGCACTTCGACGACCAGCATGCGATCCGCCGGCAGATCAACGCTGCCCGCAGCACGATCGCCCGCGCCGTGACCCGGATCGGGCAGATCGAGCAGGACATTGCGGCACGGGTCTCGACCCGGGGCGAGGCCTTCCGGTTCACCGCAGGGGAGAAGATGTTCGAGGACCGCAAGACGGCTGGCGGCTCCCTGCTCAGCCGCATCCGGCTCACCGAGCGGGCGCGCCAGGTTGGGCAGTGGACTCTTGGCACCCTGGGCGGCTTCGAGGTGAAGATGGAGGGCAGGAGCCGGTTCGGGGGCGAGAGCTACGACCTGGAGGTGTGGATCGAACGCACCGGGATGGAGCAGCCGGTCCGGCTCGACGGCGACCTCACGCCGCTCGGGCTGATCTCCCGCCTGGAATACGCGCTTGACCGGTTCGAGGTGGAACTGACCGAGGAGCGGCGGTCGCTCACCGAGGCCGAGGCGAGGCTGCCCGGCTACGAGCGCCGGGTGGGCGAGACCTTCGGGTTGCAGGACGAGCTGGAGGCCAAGGCCGCCGAACTGAAGGCGCTCGAAGCCGACCTCACGGCCAACGACAACCGCGACGCGGACCCGGCTGCCGAACAGGCCGCCTGATCCCCGCCGGGTGCTCCCCTTTCCGGTCGCCCCACCACACCACGGAGTGCCGCCATGGACCGAGCCACGCGCGCCGGCAAGCCACCGCTGGCCACCTTTCAACGGCCGCTGCTGCGGCCGGAGCAGTTCGTCGCCACCCGCTTCGACACCGCCCAGGCCAAGGCTGACTTCGGCAACCAGCTACTGGCCTTCATTGCCGAGGGATTCCCGCAGAAGCGCTTCACCCAGCGATTCTACCGCGTGCTGATGCAGCATTTCGGGATGATCGCGCACTACGACCAGCATGGGTTCTGGGCGGAGTTCTTCACCAGCACGGCCGACCGGCTACGCTTCCTGGAGGCGATCACCGGCCACCCCTGCTGGGGTGATCCGGCGTTCACGTTCTCCGACCTGGAGCGTGTGGTGATCACCCGCCTTCGCAGTGCCGGGTTGGTCGCACGGCTTCGCGCTGTGCTGGACCACGAGACGGAGGTGTGGCCCTGTCCCGCTGTGACGGACACCTCTGATAGGCTGAAGGGCCTGGAGGTACGGATGGCAGAGGGTAGCGGAAAGCGCCGGTTCTTTCCGGAGGCGTTCAAGCTGGAGGCGGTGGCAGCGGTCCGCGGTGGGCGGTCGGTATCGCAGGTGGCGGCCGAGTTGGGCCTACCGGACCGGCTGGTGCGCAGCTGGCTGCGCTGGGCGCCGACGGGCACGGCGGTGGGGAGCGGCGCGCCGGCGCTGGCGGTTCCGACACCACCGGCGGCGCCGGCGCGTCGCGTCGGCCCGAGCCCGGCCGAGCAGGCGGCCGAGATCGGGCGGCTGCGGCGCGAGGTCGAGCGGTTGCGCATGGAGCGCGACATCTTAAAGCGAGCGGCGCTCATCTTCGGCCAGGCGACGGACCGGAGGTGAGCTATGGCTTCATTCGCGATCACGTCGCCGTCTTTCCGGTTGCCATCCTGTGCGAGGTGCTGGGCGTGAGCCGCAGCGGCTACTACGACTGGGCTCGCCGGCCGGAGAGCAGGCAGGCGGCGGCCGACCGGGTCCTCGCAGCCGAGATCCGGGCCACGCACGCCGACAGCCGTGGCCGCTACGGCAGCCCGCGCGTGCATGCCGCGCTGCGCGCCCAAGGACGGCGGGTTGGCCGCAAGCGGGTGGCGCGGCTGATGCGCGGCATGGGGCTGTCGGCACGGCGTGGTCGCCGGTTCCGGTGCACCACCGACAGCCGGCATGCCTTCCCGGTCGTCCCCAACCTGCTCGATCGCGACTTCACGGCCGCCGCGCCCGACCGGGTCTGGCTGGCCGATCTGACCTATCTGTGGACCGCCGAGGGCTGGCTGTACTTGGCCGTGGTGCTGGACCTGTGCACGCGCCGCGTGGTCGGCTGGGCCATGGCGGACCACCTCGGCCACGAACTCGCCCTGGCCGCACTCGACATGGCGATCGCCTGCCGACGGCCCGCCCCTGGCCTCCTGCACCATGCGGATCGCGGCGTGCAATATGCCGCCCATGGCTATCGCCGCCGGCTCGCCGAGCACGGCATGCTCTGCTCGATGAGCCGCAAGGGGAACTGCTGGGACAACGCGCCGATGGAGAGCTTCTATGCCACCCTGAAGGGCGAACTCGTCGAGCAGCGCGACTACCTCACTCGCGACGAGGCCAGGGCCGACGTGTTCCAGTATCTGGAGGGCTTCTACAATCGACGCCGCCTGCATTCGGCGCTCGGCTATCTCACCCCCGAGCAGAAGGCAGCGACATTCCAAACAGCGGCATCAGCCGCGTAACAGTGTCCGTGAAAGTGGGGCAAGGCCAGACCGCAAGGGCGAGCGACCGCGTGAACATCTTGCCGGGTTCTCTGGCTGGCTCCAGGCTGATGCCTATGCGGGATACAACTCGCTGACCCGGGCGGACGCGGGCGGGCCGCAGCGGATCAGTCACGTCGCGTGCCGGGCGCACGCCAGGCGCAAGCTGTTCGAGGTGTGGGAGGGCACGAAGTCGCCCATCGCCGAGCGGCTGCTCGCCCGCATCGGCGCACTCTACGACGTCGAGCGCGACATCAACGGCAAGAGCGCCGAGGGTCGCCACACCGCGCGTCACGAGCGGTCACGCCCGTTGCTGGAGGAGCTCCGCGCCGAGATGGAAGCCGAGCGCCGCCGCCTCTCGGGCAAGTCCGCCCTCGGCAAGGCCCTGCAATACGCGTTGGGCCGCTGGGACGCGCTGACCCGCTATCTCGATGACGGACGGCTGGCGATCGACAACAACCTCGCCGAGCGCCTGTTGCGCGGCATCGCGGTCACCCACAAGAACTACCTGTTCGTGGGCTCCGACACCGGCGGCGACCGGGCCGCCGTCATCTACACCGTCGCCGAGACCGCCAAGCTCAACGGCCTCGACCCGGAGGCCTACATCGCGGCGACCCTCGCCCGCCTCGCAAGCGGACACCTCATCGCCCGCCTCGACGACCTCCTGCCCTGGAACTTCAGGCCACAGGATGGGTCAGCGGTGCTCGGCTGACGCTTACGCCTCGTCACGGTATCCGCACTGATTGCGAACGGCCGCGCCGCTCAGCTGCGGGGGCATCTTGGCCGGGCACTCGATAACAGGGTCACGCCCGGCGAGATTTCTGAACTGGTCGCCCACCTTGCTTTCTACGCGGGCTGGCCCGTTGCGATCTCGGTCGTCCATGAGACGAAAACCGTTTTTGATCAGCGGGGCGTCCGCGTCCCCGCTGCCGCCACGGAGCAGCTTCCGCTGGACGAGGCTGCGGAAGCGAGGCGCCGCGCCGCGGTGCAGGCATCCGTCGGCGTCGTCGCGCCGCCGCTGGCGGACCTCACGAACCGGGTGCTGTTCAATGACCTGTGGCGACGCCCTGGCTTGGCGCCCCGGGACCGGAGCTTGGTGACCGTCGCGGCTCTGATTGCCACCGGCCAGACCGAGCAGATGCCCTTCCACGTCAACCGCGCGCTGCACGCCGGACTGACCGAGGCGCAGCTCTCGGAGGTCGTCACGCATCTCGGCTTCTACGCGGGTTGGCCGCGGGCCATGTCCGCCGTGCCGGTCGTCCAGAAGCCTAGGCCCTCAAGCTACGTCACCTGTCCGGTCGAAATGGGGGGCGCTCCACTGTACGCCTTGGTGCGCGTAGGAAAAAGGTGGGTGTGGCTTCGGTTCGGTCGCTTAGGGTGGGAACGCCATGATCGTTAGCAAAGGTTGATCCTCAGTGGCCAGTCCATTTGGACTGTGCCCCGAGGTTTGCGCTGGACCGAACTCTTTGCACGTCCTTCTCCCATGCCTTCCCGCTACCGAACTCTTTACACTCTCAGGCGACAGGGAGAGCCTTGACGCGGCGGGGAGGGGGCGATGGGCGAAGGGTAATGCCGTTCTCGGTGAGCTGGAATTGGGCGGTTGGGTAGATGGACCTAGCAAGCTCCAGATTCTCCGCAAAGGGCCGCTTGAAAAACCGCATCGTGGCGATTCCGGCGCCGAACTGTCGCCACAGGGCCGTCCAGGAGATCTTCGTATCTTCCTCTAGGGCAGGTAGTCGGTAGGCCAACCATAGATAGACATCGAGTGCCATGGGCGAGTTGCGGATGCGAGTCGCCGCGTTTCGGTCGATTGGAACCGGGTGGCGCTTCAGTGATTCAAAGAAAGCCTTCGACAGCTTCAGGCGTCGGATAAAAGTCCTGCCGCCGCCCGTGTCGTATTCGAAAGCCTCAACCAAGCGCTCGTTGATTTCCAAGCCCTTAGAGTCTGTGCCGATCCGGAAGCTGACCTTACAACGGACGATTTTCTCAAGCTGCTCAAGAGTTAGATCCGCTACCTTCCCACCGTCAGGCAAGCCGAGCCGACGAAGGACGTCGTAAGCAGTATTTCCGAGCTCCACGAATGGGCTGTTACACTCCAGTGCTTCTGATTGGAGTGCGATCAATACCATCCGTGCGTAGGCGCCATATGGAACACCGGTCCAAGCCGTCGAACCGTCGTCGAGCTTCCTTGAACCTGCCTCCACCGTGATATCGGCATAGTCTGTCGAGATCCGCCAAAGGTTCTCCTTGTCACCCTTTGGCTTGCGATATGGCAGACCGAGCATGCACCAGCCGCTATACACATGCCCAGCGGCGAGTTCTGAAGTGGTGGGATCGAGCACCGCAGCTGCCTCGGCGGCATCTGCGGCTACCGCGATGATTCGCCCGCCTCGTGGTCCAGCCAGGACATCGATAGGGGCTCGACGTCCTGGCTCCCGTTCAGTGCGGGAGGCGTAGGCCGCTGCTCCGCGGCGACCTTTTGCGACGAGGAGGTCATGTACGGTGGCAGACGGGTTCACCTTCTCGCCATCGATGGCGATGTCGTTGAACAGATCTTCCTGCTGTCGCCTCCGAGCCATCAGCTACCTCCATGCCGCTGACCCTTGATCGGATCGGGGCAAGGATGGAAGGCCGAACTTTGTGCACATTCTTCCTCGGAGCGCATTTTCGTTCCGCCCGAACTTTCTGCACGGAAAACCATGGGAAAAAATCTTCTTCTTTGAAATAGTTTGGTGCCGAAAGTTCTCTGGATAACTGAATTAAGCATTTGTTTTTATTGTCTTGTCTTTCCAGGGCGCCGTGGCGAAGGTTCGGGATACTGTGGCAAGGGTTCGGCTTGCTCTCGATTCGTGCCTCGCACGCGCGTGAGGAAAGTTCGGAGATGGCTAGGTCTGATGCGTGTAGAAAGTTCGGGCATAACTCGGCCCCGACTCGTCTGCTGGGCGTGCAGAGAGTTCGGCCTGGAGTCGTCCAGCTTGCTGCACGGCATGCTGATAGTAGGTGCTGCGCAGGGCAGGATTGAAGCGCAAGGCTATGGGGACCGCCATGTAGAGGGAGGCGTGTAGGCTGGCGCGTCAGCCCCGGCTGTATTGCAGCTCACGCCGGGTGCCGCTATCGCGGCTGTCCGACGGACAGGGCCTGGCCTTGAGGGCGCCGTGATCATCGGTCTGAGGCAGCCTGGGATCGTCTCCTGAGGCCAGGGGTTCCGGTGCCTTCAGAAAGCCTGTTCCAGATCCTCGAGATTGACGGTCTGGATGGAGAACCAGATGGGGTCCGGACTGCGCGCTGCCTCGCGTAAGAGCGGCTTGGCGGCGGAGAGCAGATCCTCGAGCGAACGGAAAGGGTTCACCGCTTCCTCACCGTCGCTGGTGCGCATCATCAGGGCAAAGCCTGCGCGCGCAACTTTCGGGGCAGGGGAGGGGCCGTGGCCACGCGGGGACGGAGCCTGTCTGATCGCCGCTGCGCTTGGTGGGGGCTCGTCGGACAGCTGGATACCCGGCAGTTCCTTGACGGCTTTCGGTTCGGGCTGGATCAGGGGAGGTTTCGGTGCTGGCTCGGCAGGAGGTGCTGCGGGCGGTGTCCGTCCTGCAAGGGTCGCCATGCCTGGGCCAACTGCATCCGTAACCGCGCCGGCTTGCCGCAACCTGGCCAGGATGGCGTAGATATTGGCTGAAGTGCAGCCATAGCTGGCTGCCACGGTGGCGACCTTCTCGCCACCGACCTCGATCCTCTCGCGGATCTTGCGATGCTCCTCGCGCGCGATGCGGGGCATTCAGCGCTCCCATTTCGAACAAATCAGGAACGCTCTTTAGCCCACTGACCGCCTGCGGGAGAAGATTCAAATTTGAATCGGGCTCGGGATTTGAATCCTGACAGAAGCTTCGTGGCCCGATGCTGCTGAACAGTCTCGAGGGGGGCCTACTGGCTTTGCCGTGGGCATTCGTTTCCCCATGCGCCTCCGGAGGCCTGTTGCGCAGCAGAAGATGCCAGCATGGGCCGGGTGAGGCTGATTAGCGCTTTGTTTTTGCGGCATTTCTTTGCTCTTTGCGCACGATAAGTAGCCATTATCGTGCCTAATGATTGAGGAACTGGCAGTTGCCCTAATTTCGATAGGGGCGCAGGTTGCCCGCGACGTCCAGAGTGTGGCGGGGGAGTGCAATGTCGGATGGGCGGATGCGGCGAAGCCAACGGGCGAACGAGAGGCCAAACGGCGAAGTTCCGCCCTTTTCGGTCTGTTTGGCCAGCCGGCCCGTACCGCTAGGGCTGCCGAGCGTTCAGGAAACGCGGCAGGTCGCGGGCGGTGTGCAGCACCCGCAGGATCCGTGGTGGGCTGACCCTGTCCGTGTAGACCAGCAGATAGGAGAAACGTGGCAGCGACCAGAAGCGGAAGCGTTCATCCGCCAGGGCCGGCCGGCGTGCACCCAGGGCTGGATTGTGGCCGAGACGCCTGGCTGCCTGCAGGACGGCATCGTTCAGGGCCCGGGCGGCGGCAAGATCCTCGGTGCCGATGTACTGGATGGCTGCCCTCAGGTCGTGTCGGGCCTGACGGGTGAGGACAGCGGACGCCCTCACCGGCGCGCCCGCACCATCTCCTCGATCATCGCGTTGAGCTCAAGATGGACCTCTCCGGCATCGAGGAAGCCGTCCCGCTCGCTTTCGGCCTGGGCCGCTTCCAACGAGGCGATGAAGGCAGCCCGTTCGGCCTCGGCCTGGCGCAGCAGATCGAGACCTGCCCGGATCACCTCGTCCAGATCACGGAATTGTCCCTGTGCCACGGCCTCAGCCGCGAAGCGTTCCTGCTCGGGGGTAAGGGTCACGGTCGCCATGGGTACCAGGATAGGGGCCCACCGCCCCATCGCAAAGCAGGAACTGCAAGGAGCGAGCGGGGCATGAGCATCCATAGGGCAGATGGCAGCGGTGCTGCGCCGAAGGCCCGTCAGGATGACGGAGAAGGTTCAGGTGCACCGCTGCCGGTACGGGTCAGCCGACTGGCCGGCACGGAACTGCCCGAGGAGGTCCGTCACCTGCTCACCGGTCCGGTTGGCGAGGCGGTGGCGGAGGCGGCGCGCTACGCCGGCCGGGCGCTGGCCGACAACACGAGGCGCGCCTATGCCGCCGACTGGGCCGACTTCGCCTGTCTCTTGATCACATCTACGCACAGCTCCACCGTAAGGCGA
>NZ_BDLP01000144.1:0-10808 GCF_001950415.1 Roseomonas sp. TAS13 | reverse complement strand
GGCCGTGACCTGGGGAGGGATCGTCCCGGCCGGGGAGGCCGCCGGATCCTGGTGCGACAGCGGGTCCAGGGAGGCGGTGGCGGCAGGAGGCGCGGCGACCGGAAACATGCCCCGGGGCGCGCTTGCATGGTCGCTCGGGGCGATACCGGCGCTGTTCCCTTCCTCTTCCTCCTCGTGCCATGCGAAGAGCGCCGCCGCCACATGCTTGCAGTTGAAGCCCACCGGACAGGTGCAGGTTCCGCTGATCGACGCGGTTCCGTCGCGCGTTTCGTGGAGACGGATCGTCTGCTTGTAGGGCCTGCGCGCACTGCCCTGCACGGTGGCATGAAGGGCCCGGCCATCACGCGACAGGGAGAGCGCGGTCACGGCGCCTTCGTCGCAATACGCAGCGCCCGCCTGGAAGGCATTGCGCGACACTGCCCGCCGGATCATTTCGCGCGTGATATGCAGCATCCTGACTTCCGCCATCCACCTCCTTCACCAACAGAGCCAGCCTCGCTGATGCCATCGAAGGGGGCTGCCTAAGGCACCATGGGCTCTCCCAAGCCCTGCTCATGCGACGCTGCCGCCGTCACGGGTCGTCGGTCAAGATCGGCGGGGGGAGCGGACGTGGTATTTAGCGGGGTTCAAGGCGAAGATAGCGCTGGGAGCACTGCCGGGAGAGCTGAGCTGGCGCGACGCGGCTGGCGGCCAAGTGGAGTTCACCCCGGCGCAGACCAAGACGAAGCGAAGGGGCCGCTTCGGGTTGCCGTCGGAGTTCACGCCCTGGATGCGGCACTACCTGGAGGTGATCCGCCCGGCGCTGCTGGCGGGGCAGCGGCAGGAGGCGCTGTGGATCGGCAGGCTGGGCACGCCGCTCAGCGCGCAGGGCAACGCGACACGGATCCGACGGCTGTCGTTGAAGCGCTTCGGGATCGGCTTCGGGCCGCACCGCATCCGGCACAGCGTGGTCACCACCGCCGCACTTCGGCTGGGCGAGCCGCCGTGCTTCGGGGCGGCGGTGGTGGGCAACACCCCGGCCGTGGCGGAAGGTTACAACCACGCCGGACAGTGCCGCGCCGCCTCGCTCTATGCCGAATTGATCCGTAAAAACAGGCAGGGAGGGAAGAGCCAACCGCCACATGGAGAGCCTTCCCACTCACCTAAAGCACGAAAGTGTCTCCTGATCTGCGGGAGGCCCTAGATCCGACATTGCTCCAGCCCTCTTTTCGGTACATCAAGCACGGCTCCCTGCCGAACTGAGTCTAATCTGGCCCGATTTTTGCTAATGCCTTCCTGAAGACCCCGACAACAGGACGTAGGCTGGCAGCGATGCGATCCAAACTCGAGCAGATGCTGGAGCAGGTCAGGCATGGTGCGTTGAGCCGCCGAAGCTTTGTCCGGCGCCTGGTCACGGCGGGCCTGACAGCGCCGATGGCGACGCAACTCCTGGCCCTGGGCGGCGTGGCGCAGGCACAGACGCCGGCCGACGCCTACAAGCCTACCAAGGCCGGTGGCGGCGGAACGCTCAAGCTACTCTGGTGGCAGGCCCCGACCCTGCTCAACCCGCATTTCGCCGTCGGCACCAAGGATCAGGACGGCGCTCGCCTCTTCTACGAACCGCTCGCGGCCTGGGATCAGAACGGCGAGCTGCAGCCGATCCTCGCCGCGACGCTACCGAGCCGGGAGAATGGCGGCCTGTCCGAGGACGGGAAATCCGTCACCTGGACGCTGAAGCAGGACGTGAAGTGGCACGATGGCCAGCCCTTCACGGCGGACGACGTCGTCTTCAACTGGGAATACGCGCGCGACCCGGCGACGGCGGCCACAACGGCCGGCAGCTACAACAACATCACCGTCGAGAAGATCGACGACCACGCCATCCGCGTCAATTTTCCCAAACCGACGCCGTTCTGGGCGGAGGCCTTCGTCTCCGTCATGGGAATGCTCATCCCAAAGCATGTGTTCGGGCCTTATACCGGTACCAAGTCCCGCGAGGCCCCCGCGAACCTGAAGCCTATCGGCACAGGCCCCTATCTTTTCGAGGAATTCCGGCCGGGTGACTTGGTCAAGGGCGTCCTCAACCCGCATTATCATCTTCCCAACCGGCCCTATTTCGATGTCGTCGAGATGAAGGGCGGCGGCGACGCGGCCTCCGCAGCACGCGCCGTCCTGCAGACCGGTGAATACCACTTTGCCTGGAACCTGCAGGTGGAGGATCAGGTCCTGCAGAAGCTGGAGGCGGGCGGGAAGGGCGTCGTCAGGACGGCACCCGGCGGCAGCCTCGAACGCATCCAGCTCAATCAGACCGATCCCTGGACAGAGGTGGATGGCGAGCGTTCGAGCATCAAGACCAAGCACCCGATCCTCTCGGACCCGGCCGTGCGGGAGGCCCTGACACTGCTCGTGGATCGGGAATCGATCCAGAAGCACATCTACGGCCGGGGCGGCGTGCTGGCGGTCAACTACTTCACCAGTCCGAAACGCTTCAGCTCCCCCAATACCCGCTACGAGTTCAACATCCAGAAAGCCATCGATCTTCTGGAAAAGGCCGGCTGGAAGCCCGGCGCGGGAGGCATCCGCAGCAAGGATGGCAAGGCCCTCAAATTCGTCTTCCAGACCTCCACCAACGGTCCGCGACAGCAAACCCAGCAGATCGTCAAGCAGGCATGCCGCAAAGCCGGCATCGACATGGATCTGAAATCGGTGACCTCGTCGGTCTTCTTCTCATCCGACGTAGCCAATCCCGACACCTATCCGCATTTCTACACCGACCTGCAGATGTACACGAGTGGACCGGGCCTCCCCGATCCCGGTCGCTTCGCACGCAACTTCCTGTCCACCGAAATTTCGCAGAAGGAGAACAAGTGGCAAGGGCGCAACGTCGTCCGCTGGCGCAACCCCCGCTATGACGAGCTTTATGCGCAGCAGGAGGCGGAGCTGGACCCTGTGAAGCGCGCTGCCATCTTCATCGAGATGAACGACATGGTGATCAATGACCATGTCGTCATTCCACTGATCAGCCGGCCGTCCGTGGCGGCGGCGAGCAAGCAGCTCGTCGCGGAGCCGAGCGGCTATGACAGCTATCTCTGGAATTTCCAGAATTGGTACATGGAGAGTTAGCGGGGAATCGAGGGATTGTCTGGATCCTATGTTCTGCGCCGTCTGCTGATCGCCGTACCAAGCCTGCTCGGCATCAGCATCGTGCTCTTCACGGTCCTGGCCCTGGCGCCGGGCGATCCGTTCGGGGAACTGACCACCAATCCCAATGTCCCGCCCGAGGTACAGGCCGCCCTGCGCGCCAGTCTCGGTCTGGATGATCCCATCTGGCTGCGCTACCTCCACTGGCTGACGGCCCTGCTGAAGGGGAACTGGGGTTATTCCTTCGTCAGCCGCATCGATGTCGGCCATCTGATCCTCCAGCGTGTGCCTGTCACCCTGGCGGTGATCGGCGCGGCACAGCTTCTTGCCATCCTGGTGGCCGTTCCCGTGGGCACGCTGGCGGCGATGCGTCCCTATTCCGTCTTCGACCAGCTAGCGAACACCGTCGCCTTCATCGGCTTCTCGCTGCCGACATTCTTCACCGGGCTGCTGCTGATCCTGTTCTTCAGCGTGAAGCTCGGCTGGCTCCCCTTCGTCTTCCAGGCCGACATCGCCGCCAGCGGCCTGGACTGGTGGTGGGCCCAGATCCGGCAGTCCCTCATGCCGGTCGCCGTCCTGGGGCTTTTCCAGGGCGCCTCCCTGGTCCGCTATGTCCGCGCCTCCGTTCTCGACGTGAACAAGCTCGACTACGTGACGACAGCACGGGCCAAGGGCATCGGCGCGCGGCGCGTCGTGCTCCGCCATGTGTTGCGCAACGCGCTGATCCCCGTGACCACCTTGGTGGCATTGCAACTGCCGGCCGTCTTCGGCGGCGCCATTGTCACGGAGCAGATCTTCCGCATTCCCGGGATCGGCTCGCTGCTCATCGCCTCGGTGCTGGCCAACGACACCCCCGTGGTGATGGGCGTGACCATCGTCTTCGCGACCCTCGTCATCCTCTGCAACATCCTGGCGGATCTCCTGTATGGGCTCCTCGATCCTCGAATCACCCTCCGCTGATGCTGCACGCGCTGCTGGGCGTGGCCCCCGCGGTATCTCGCCGGCGGGAGAAGCTTGGCGGCGCTTCCGCCGTCATAGGCTGGCGGTCGCAAGCCTCGGGGTGATCCTGGTCATGGTGGTCGCGATCCTGCTGGGCCCATTGCTCTGGAACGTCCCGATCGACGACATCGACTTCAGCGCGAAGCTCTCTCCACCCACACTCGAACATCCTTTCGGAACGGATGATCTGGGGCAGGACCTGCTGGCCCGCATGCTGTATGGCGGACGCATCTCGCTCGCCGTCGGGATGGCGGCCATGGTGGTGGCCGTCGTGATGGGGTTGCTGGTGGGAACGCTGGCCGGCATGTCCACCGGCACCGCCGACTCCCTACTGATGTGGCTCTGCGACCTCTTTCTCTCCCTGCCGGAACTGCCGCTGTTGCTGCTCATCATGTACCTCTTTCGGGATTCGCTCAGCGCGGCGCTTGGCACGGAAGGCGGGATCTTCGTCCTCGTGGTGGCGGTGATTGGTGGTCTCCGCTGGATGCCGGTCGCAAGACTGGTTCGTGCCCAGTTCTTCTCCCTGCGCGAGAAGGAGTTCGTCGATGCCGCCAGAGCCCTCGGTGCGTCGCGCTCCCGCCTGGTGATACGGCACATCCTGCCGAACGCGCTGGGGCCGGTGATCGTGGCCGGCACAATCGAGGTTGCTGCCGCCATCATCGCGGAGTCCACTCTGTCCTTCCTCGGCCTGGGCTTCCCGCCCGACATTCCGACCTGGGGGCGAATTCTGTTCGACTCCAAGGACTATCTGGAGATCGCCCCACACTTCGCCCTTTTCCCTGGACTCGCGATCTTCCTCACAGTGCTCTGCATCAACTTCATAGGCGACGGGCTCCGCGATGCATTGGACGCCCGGAGGGTGGTGTGATCGGGATGAGCGAGACCCTGCTCGATGTCCGTGACCTGCGGACGTGGTTCCGCACGGATGGCGGGATGGTCCGGGCGGTCGATGGCGTGAGCCTGTCGGTCGCGGCCGGCGAGACCTTGGCGGTGGTCGGAGAATCTGGCTGCGGGAAGAGCGTCACGGCACGTAGCATCCTCAAGCTCATAGATATGCCGCCGGGCCGCTTCCAGTCCGGTCAGATCCTGTGGCGGGGCCGTGATCTCATACCGATGCGTACCGCGGAAATGGACACGGTCCGGGCACAAGAGATCGGCATGGTCTTCCAGGAGCCCATGACCTCCCTGAACCCGGTTCAGCCGGTCGGCACACAGATTGGGGAAGTGCTCCGGGTGCATCGCCGCCTCTCCCGCAAGGATGCCCTGGACGGCGCCGTGGAGATGCTGCGCCTGGTCCAGATCCCGAATGCCGAGCGGCGCGTGCACGACTACCCGCACCAGTTCTCGGGCGGAATGCGGCAGCGGGTGATGATCGCCATGGCCCTGACCTGCCGGCCCAGGCTGCTGATCGCCGATGAGCCGACCACGGCGCTCGACGTGACGATCCAGGCCCAGATCCTCGATCTCCTTTCCGAGATGAAGGAACGCTTCGGCATGGCGATCATGCTGATCACCCATGCCATGGGCGTGGTCGCGGAGAATGCGCAACGCGTGGTGGTGATGTATGCGGGACAGGTGGTGGAAGAGGCACCCGTTGAGGAATTGTTCGACGATCCGCGGCATCCCTACACGCAGGGCCTGATCCGTTCCATCCCGCGCGTGGACGTCCAGGCGGGAACACGCATTCGGCTGCCGCAGATCAAGGGCACGGTGCCCAGTCTGCTTGACCCGCCACCCGGTTGCCGCTTCGCCGACCGGTGCCCACTGGTCGTTGCTGCGTGCCGTCTTGAGCAGCCTCCCATGGTGCCTATCGGGCCGGGTCATGCAGCGGCCTGCATCCGCACGGAGGCGTCGCGCCAGTCATGAACCATCCTGTTCCGCTCCTGGCTGTGCATGGCCTTCGGAAGCACTATCCGATCCGTGGCGGGCTGCTGTCCCGGGAGGTGGAGCGTGTCCATGCCGTGGATGACGTGAGCCTGGAGATCGCCCTGGGCGAGACGCTTGGATTGGTAGGGGAGTCCGGTTGCGGCAAGTCCACCACGGGGCGCTGCATCATGCGGCTGATCGAGCCCAGCGAGGGATCGGTCCGTTTCGGCGGGCGGGAGGTGACGCTGCTGCCGCCCAGTAAGTTGCGGGAAATGCGTCGGGAGATGCAGATCATCTTCCAGGACCCCTTCGCCTCGCTGAACCCACGGCACACGGTGCGCGCCATCGTGGGCGAGGCCCTGGCCATCCACGGCATCGGCCGCCCTGGACGGGACCGCGAGGAGCGGGTCGCGGCGCTGCTGGAGACCGTCGGCCTGCGGCCGGAACACATGCACCGGTTCCCGCACGAATTCTCCGGCGGCCAGCGGCAGCGCGTCGGCATCGCCCGCGCCATCGCCGTGGAGCCCCGGCTCATCATCTGCGACGAGCCGGTCTCGGCGCTCGATGTTTCGGTTCAGGCTCAGGTGATCAATCTGCTGGAGGAACTGCAGGACAGGATGGGTCTGGCCTATCTGTTCATTGCGCATGATCTCTCGGTCGTCGAGCATATCAGCCACCGTGTCGCCGTGATGTATCTCGGACGGGTGGTTGAGGTGGCGCCGGCCCGGGCCCTGTATGACACGCCCCGGCATCCCTATACCGAGGCTCTCCTCTCCTCTTTCCCCGCTCCCGATCCGAAGGCGAAGCGACGGCGTATCCCGCTGAAGGGCGACGTGCCCAATCCACTCCGCCCGCCCGCCGGATGCCATTTTCACACGCGTTGCCCCATCGCGGTGGCGCGATGCGCGACGGAGGTTCCGCAACTGGCGACCTGCGGGGACGGACATTCCGTGGCCTGTCATCTGCGACGCTGACGGAGACTGAAGAGATATGGCAAGACCTGAGAGGATGAAGCTCGGGGCCTTCGTCCCGGGGGCTCTGGCGGGCGGCAGCGCCTGGCGCCAGCCCGGATTCGACACCGCTGGCGCCAGCAGCTTCGCTGCCTATTGCCACATCGCCCGGCTGCTGGAAGCCGGCAAGTTCGATACCCTCTTTATGAATGACGGGGTGGGTGTCCGGGAGCTTCAGCCCGATCTGTTGGAGCGCAACGCCCAGGCCCAGCGCTGGGACCCGCTGACCCTGCTTCCCGCCCTTGCGGTGGTGACGGAGCGGATCGGCCTGACCGCCACGGCCAACACCAGCTACAACGAGCCGTTCAACCTCGCGCGTCGCCTGGCCTCACTGGACGAAGTGAGCCAGGGACGAGCTGGGTGGAACATGGTCACCTCCCTGGGTGGGGGCGAGAACTTCAATCGCGACGACCACATGTTGCATGCCGAACGCTACACGCGCGCGGAAGAGTTCATTGAGATCATGACCGGGCTCTGGGACAGCTGGGAGGACGATGCGGCCATTCGCGATAAGGAAAGCGGACGCTGGTTGGATGTCTCTAGGATGCATTTATTGAACCACCGTGGCCCGCATTTCGCGGTGCGTGGGCCCCTGAATGCCTCCCGGCCGCCGCAAGGCTATCCGGTAGTGGCACAGGCTGGTGCCTCTGATGCGGGCCGCGCCCTGGCGGCGCGCACGGGAGAGCTGATCTTTACCGCGGCCCAAACCATCGAGGAAGGGCAGGAGTTCGTGCGCGACATCACATCGCGCGCCGCTCGATACGGAAGAAGTCGGGACAGTTTCCGCATCATGCCTGGTGTGGCCGTGACGGTGGCCTCCAGCATGGTGGAAGCCGAGGCGAAGTACGACCGGCTGCACGATATCGCTGACCCGCGGCCAAAACTGAAGTCTATCTCGCATTTCGCTAGCTTGGGCGTGGATCTTTCCGATCAGCCTCTGGACGGACCGGCTTGGCTGCCCGACGAAATCCCGGAGACCAACACGCATCGCAGCCGTCAGAAACTGGTGGTGGACCTCATCCGCCGGGAGAAGCAGATTACCTTGCGGCAGCTCGCACGCCGCCTCAGTGCTGGAGGTCATCGTGTTCTGATCGGCACGCCCGAAACCGTCGCGGATGATTTCCAGCGGTGGTTCGAGGCCGATGCAGCGGATGGGTTCAACATCATGTTTCCATCCTTCCCGGAATCCGTCGAGGACTTCGTGCATCTGGTCGTGCCGGAGCTGCAGCGCCGTGGTCTGTTCCGTGTCGAGTATGAGGGCCGAACGCTGCGCGAGCATCTCGGCTTCCGGCGCCCACCGAACCGCCATTCCATCGCCCGCATGACCACGGATTGAACAGGAACCCTGCCTCATGAATGCCACCAGGCCCGCAGCCCTCCCGCGCCCCACGATCGAGGGCATCCCACGCCAGGGCGAACAGCCGCTCTACGCGCTTCCCGCGTTCCTTCCGCCGGCGGCGGAACGCAGGCACCGACGTCAGAGGCTCGCCGCGGCCTTCCGCCTGTTCTCGCGCCTGGGCTACGAGGTCGGCCTCGCGGGCCATTTCACGGCGCGGGATCCGATCCTGACCGACCATTTCTGGGTCAACCCGCTCGGTATGTCCTTCGCCCATATCCGGGCTTCCGACCTTCTCCTAGTGGCACCGGATGGCCGAGTGGTCGAGGGCGTGGGCATGGTGAACATCACCGGCGTGCCCTATCATGACCAGATTCAAGCTGCGCGGCCCGCGGTAATCGGGATCGCCCATGCCCATGCCTTCCATGCGAAGATCTGGTCCGCCTTCGGCCGCGTCCTACCGCCGATCACTGCGGATGCTGCGTCCCTGCATGACGACCAGGTGGTTTTCGAACCGCGCCGTCCCGAGGGGATGGAGGCACAAGCGGCACGACGCATCGTGGCGCAACAGGTTGTGGCGGCTCTGGGCGAACGGAACATTCTGATCTGGCAGAACCATGGCCACTGGACCACGGGTGATACGGTGGAGGCGGCGGCTTGGCGCTTCATCGCTTTCGACGATGCAGCACGAGGCCAGTTGCTCGCCCAGGCGGCGGGGCAGCCGATCGTTCCTGAAGCGCCTACGCGAAGCACTGCTTCTCGCGCACGCGCTGAGGTATCGGCTTGGCTCAGTTTCTTGCCACTCTGGGATCGCGTGGTGCGCGAGGAGCCGGACCTGCTCGACTGAACGGACCGGCCTCAAACACGCCGGCCAGCCTTACTTGCCTATGCCTATGATAAAAGACTCAGATGGAATGTCCGTTGCTCTCCCGTCGCTACGAGTACGGTGTCTACACCGACCAAGTGCTGTAGATGTACTTCCTGCCGTCCAATGCCATGCTCACCAACATCGCCCGCAATTGAATGGCGGATCAGTCACTTTCAGCGTGAGCGAAAGCCCAGAAACGAAAAAAGCCCCCAGCCATGATGACCGGGGGCTTTGACTTCGCTGGCGAGTGCCAGCGTCAGGACGAGGCGTCTGCGGGGCGGGCCCGGGATCGCTCCTGCTCGGTGAGCACCGCGCCCTGGAAGGCGCGAAACTCGGCCAGGCACCCGAAGCGCGCGAGGTAGCCGCCATGGGTCATCTCGCGGTGGCAGGACCGGCAGACCAGCCAGCCATGCTCGGGCCGGTTCAGCCTACGGTGGAAGGCGTGGTCGAACTCGGTCCCCTCCAGCGGCAGGCCCGCCGCGTCGAGGACGGGCTCGCGGTCGCAGCAGGGGCAGCGGCCCCGGTAGGGCGTCCGGTGCAGGGCCGCGGCGATGAGCTCGCGGCTGCGAACCGAGAAGTCCCGCCGCCTGCCAAGCAGGAGGTCCTGCGCGGACAGCTGGAGGAACATCAGGTCGGCCATATGGCACTCGAGGACATCGAGGCGCCGGTGCAGGCGCTCGAACTCCGCCGCCGGAAGGCTGGCATCGCCGGCTTCCATCACCGCGGTCGCCGGCAGGAGTTGTGCGGCGAAGTGCCGGAAGAGCCGGGCCCGCTGGCGCCGGGCCTCGTCGTCGGGAACGTCGGTGCTGAAGAGCATCGTGGTGTCCTGGAGGGTGGTTTCGGCCTTGCTCAAGGGCCGCGACGGTCGGCTTGGGAGCTACCGAGACCGGCCGGGGACACGGGACGAGGGGGGGAGAAGAGAGGGCGCGATGGTGTGGTGCCCCTCCCTCCCATCGGTGATCACCGGGATCCGCGAAGGCGGAGGAGACAAGGCATGGTGAAGCCGGGAGAAGGGAAGAGAAGCCGAAGGGGAAGAAGGAAGAGGATCCGCCGCGCGCACGCGGCGGGGCCGGTGCAGGGCCCCGGGCGAGGGGCAGCGCCGGGCGGCCCATCCCGCTCATCGGGCTGCCACCGCTGGCAGGGCAGGAGGTTCGCAGAGGCGGCCGGCTCAGTGCCGGATGCGCGGTCCAGGACCGGCGCGCGGCCAGGAGGCGCGCGCATCGGTCCGCCAGGATGAGGAAGGGATGGGGATGTGGGGGGCGACAGGCGCCCGAAAGGCGGGGCGGAACGAACGGCTCCCGGCTTCACCACAGCATAGATGGGAAGTGCAGAGCACTATTTCAATACTAAATTGAAATAAAATGCTGCGGCGCACTGCGATCGCTGTGGAGGATAGCAGGAGGCGCTGCTTCTCCTGACCTCGTGCCAAAGGCCGGCTCCGCATGCTCCGACATAGCCTCAGTCCGCCAGCATGTGCTGGAAGTGAACCGCCCCGGGTTTGTCGGAGGCCCCAGGCCTTGAGAGGATGGAGCCATGACGACGAAGGGCAAGACAGCAGCGAGCTACTCGCCGGAGGTGCGGGAGAGGGCGGTCCGCCTCGTGCTGGAGG
>NZ_BDLP01000143.1:0-10892 GCF_001950415.1 Roseomonas sp. TAS13 | reverse complement strand
CCGCCGGCATGGGGCGGCCGACCGCATAGCCCTGGGCGTGCGAGACCCCGGCGGCGGCGGCGGCACGCCAGAGGCCCAGATCGGAAATGCCCTCCGCGACCACACGCATCCCGGCCGAATCGGCCTGCCGTACCACGCGCCGGACCATGTTCCGCGCGCGGTGGCTGTGGCGCATGGCGGCGGCGACGCTGCGGTCCAGCTTCACGCCGCCGAAAGGCAGGTCCAGCAGCGATTCGCGGGGATCGTCGAGGCAGAGGTCGTCCAACAGCACCTCGTGGCCGGCCCGGCGTAGCCGCAGCAGGGCGCGCCGCAGCAGGCTGCGGTCCTCGACCGGCGTTGTCTCCGTCAGCTCCAGTGCCAAGGCATGGGCGGGCAGGCCGGCTTTGGCCAGGATCAGGCCGAGCCAGGCGGCAGTGTCGTCCTGCAGCAGCACGGCAAGCGGCAGGTTCACCGAGACACGGCAGTTCCTTCCCCGGCGGCGGCTGCGGCGCACCATGGCGAATTCCTGCGCGGCACGGCGCGCCACGGCGATGGACAGGTCCAGGCCGAGTCCGGCGCTTTCCACGATTGGCACGAAGCTTTCGGGCGAATAGCGTTCGGTCGGGGCCTCCCAGCGCGCCAGGGCTTCGGCGCCGGCCGGCTGGCCGTCGCGGATGCGGACGATGGGCTGGTAGCGCACCGAGACCTGGCCTTGCAGCAGGCCGAGCCGGATCGCCTCCGTGTCCTCCGCCAGGGGCGTGGCGGCGGGAAGGGACCGCATGGCGGCGCGGATCGCCCGGGGCGAAAGGGCGGCGGCGTGGTCGCGGCTCAGCACCATGCTGCGGGTGGCGCCAAAGGCATCGGCCGTCGCGACGCAGAGCTCGTCGATCCCGTTGCCGCTGGCACCATCCTCCAGGATCAGGAGGCGGGGCGGCTCATCCGCTGCCAGGACGGCATTCAAGGCTTCCTGCGGGGAAAAGGCGTGTTGCAGCGCGGAGGCCGGCTGGCCGAGCGCGCTCACCGCGCTGCGCGCGGCCCGGAGCACGCCCTGGTCCTGGGTCAGAACCATGATGGGTGCCTGCGCGTCCTCCACCCTGTCGCCGGAATTGATCATGGGCCCCGCAAAGCGTTCCTCCCGTTGATCGGCAGCATATGGGCATGAACTGGTCACGGGGAAAGAAGTTACCTTAGTATCAAAAAATAGACAATACAGAAGTGTGAACATTGCAGAAATCTTCATGCTTTCCGTAAGCTCCCGAAGGGAACTACAGCTTCAGCGACGCCAGTTGCTGACGGACCAGCCGTGTCCAGTCGGCCTCACTCAGAAAGGCGGGAAGTATGCCCGCGGCATTCGACTGCGCCACGTATTCCGGGTCCGCCACCACCTTGGCCAGCGCCGTGGCCAACGGAATGGCCAGGGCATCTGGCGTACCGGCGGGCAGCACGAAGCCGCGCCGGGCGGAGGCCACCAGGGGAATGCCCCGCTCACTCAGGATGGGTGTTTCCGGCAGAAGGGCGCAGCGCTCCGCCAGGGCCAGCCCCAGCGCCGTGAGCCGGCCTTCCTGCAACGCGGCGATGGCATCGGAGAGCCGGACCAGAGCGGCAGAGACATTGCCTGAGAGGGTCGCTTGCCGGGCGGCGGCGGCAGAGGGGAAGTGCAGCGGCACCAGCGGCAGGTGTTCCTGCAGCATTGGCGCGGCAAGGGCGGCGGTGGAACCCTCCGGTGGCAGAGCCAGGGTTTGCGGCTCCCGCTCACGTTGCAGGCCGGCAAGGCTCGTTTCCGGTGGCGCGACGAGCGCGAGGGGGTCCTCCGCCACCGCGCCGAGGAGGCGCAGCCGCCTGAGCAGGCCCGGGGCGCGGCCCTTTCCGGGTTCCACGAAGATGTCGGGCGTGACCGCATAGCCCAGGCTGCGGCCATTGACGGGTGCGGCGGCGATGCCGGCGAGCAGTTGCGCGCGGGTGGCATCCGGGCGGTTCACCACGGAAACGGTGTGGCGCGGCAGGTGGCGTTCCAGAAAGGGGGCGAAGGCCCGGAGCCAGAGGTCGCTCGGCCCGCCCTCCGCCCCTCCGGTCAGCAGGGTGACCTCCCCCGCGGCCCCGGCGGGATGGGCGCGTGCCGGGAAAGGCGCCGCCAGCCCCGCCGCCAGGCTCAGCAGCAGGCGCCTGCCCGGTGCCGCCGCTGGCCTCACCGGCGAAGCCACGGGCCGGGTCTCCACAGGGCTCCGGCCGGCATCTCCTCGGCCCGGCCCCATCGGCCCGCCGTCATCGTTGCGGCTGGGCCTCCGGCTTCTTTGCGGGTGTCTGGGCAGGTTTCTGCGAGGGCTTCGCCGGAGTCTTCATGCCGGTTGCCGAAGGCGCTGCGGGGCGCGCCTCGCCGCGGCGCAGCCGGTGCTCGCCCAGGAAGAGCAGCAGCGGCGCCGCGATGAAGATGGAGGAGGAGGTCGCCACCACGATGCCGAAGATCACCGTCCAGGCGAAGCCGGACAGGGTGTCGCCGCCGAAGATGGCCAGTGGCAGGGCGGACAGCAGCAGCGTGACCGAGGTGCCGACGGTGCGGTTCAGCGTCTGGTTGATCGACAGGTCGATCACCTCCCGCAACGGCGTGGTCTTGAACTTGCGCAGGTTCTCGCGGACGCGGTCATAGACCACGACCTTGTCGTTCACGCCGAAGCCGATGATCGTCAGGATCGCGGCGACGGTGGTCAGGTTGAACTCGATCTGCGTGACGGCCAGGAAGCCCACCGCCTTGGTGGTGTCGAGGATCAGCGTCGTCACCGCGCCCACGGCGAACTGCCATTCGAAGCGGACCCAGATGTAGACCAGCATCGCCAGCAGCGAGAAGCCGAGGGCGTAGAGCCCGTTGCGGAACAGCTCGTCCGAGACGCGGTTGCCCACGGCGTCGGTACGCAGGATGCGGCTGCCGGGGGCGACCTGGTCCAGCGCGCCGCGCACGCGGTTGACGACCTGCTGCGTCGCCGCCTCGTCGCCCTGCACGGGCAGGCGGATCAGCACGCTGTCGGGGCTGCCGAATTCCTGCACGCCAGCCTCGCCCACGCCCAGCGCATCGAGCGCGGAGCGGGTGCGGGCCAAGTCGGCGGGCCCCGGGGTGCGCACCTCCATGAGGATGCCGCCCTTGAAGTCGATGCCCTTCTCCAGCCCCGGATGGAAGGCGAGCACCACCGAGGCCAGCGACAGGATCGCCGAGACCAGGATGCCCATGTAGCGGCCGCGCATGAAGGGGATGCGCGTGCCGTCCGGGACGACGCGGAAGAGGGGATGGGTCAGGAGTCGAAGCATGGTTTGCCCCCTTCAGACCGGCAGGCTGCGCGGCCGGCGCGAGCGGAACCAGTACGAGATCATCAGGCGGACCAGCGTGGTGGCGGTGAAGAGGTGCACGACGGTGCCCAGCGCCACGGTCACCGCGAAGCCCTTCACCGGGCCGGAGCCGAAGAGGTAGAGCGCGGCCATGGCCAGCAGGTTGGTGACGTTGCTGTCCAGGATGGTGCCATAGGCCTTGCTGAAGCCTGCCTCCAGCGCGGAAGCGGGCGCGCGCCCGGCCTGCACCTCCTCGCGGATGCGCTCGTTGATCAGGATGTTGGCATCCACCGCCGTGCCGAGGGTGAGCACGACGCCGGCGATGCCGGGCAGGGTGAGCGTGGCGCCGAGCAGCGAAAGCGCGGCGCCGGTGAGCACGAGGTTCACCAGCAGGGCGAGGTTGGCGAACCAGCCGAAGAGCCCGTAGGCGGTGCCCATGTAGAGCAGCACGAAGAGCGTGCCGGTGCCGAGCGCGATCAGCCCGGCGCGGATGGCGTCGGCGCCGAGCTCGGGGCCGACCGTGCGCTCCTCCACCACCGTCAGCGGCGCAGGCAGGGCGCCGGCGCGCAGGAGGGCGGCGAGGTCGCTGGCCGACTGGGCGTTGAAGGAGCCGCTGATCTGGCCGCGCCCGCCCGTGATGGGCTCGCGGATCACCGGGGCGGTCAGCACCTTGTCGTCCAGCACGATGGCGAAGGGGCGGCCGACATTGGCGCGGGTGATGTCGGCGAAGCGGCGGGAGCCGACCGAATCGAAGGTGAAGCTCACCACCCATTCGCGCGTCTGCGGGTCCTGCGAGGCGCGGGCGTCGGACAGGTTGGCGCCGTCCACCGCCACCTGCCGGCGCACGGCATAGCGCTGGCCGTCGCGCTCCCCGGTCAGGAACATGGTGCCGGGCGGCGGCACGGTGGCCTGCGGGTTCGCGTTCTCGTCCAGCAGGTGGAAGGTCATCTTGGCGGTGCGGCCGAGGAGCTGTTTGATCCGGTTCGGATCGTCCACGCCGGGGAGCTGCACCAGCACGCGGTCCTGGCCCTGGCGGGCGACAAGGGCCTCGGCCACGCCGGTTTCGTCCACGCGGCGGCGGACGATCTCGACCGACTGGTCCACCGCGCCGCTGGCCCGGGCCTGGAGCCCGGCCTGGGTGACGGTCACGTTCAGCGCGCCGTCACCGGTGGCGGCGACCTCGATGTCCGGGCTGGTGGCGCCGGTGGAGGCGGTGACCGGGTTCGCCAGGTCGCGAAGCTGGGCCGCCGCCGTGTCGGCCTGGGCCGGGTCGCGCAGGCGCACGGTCACGCGGCGGTTCGGCTCGTCCGTCGCGATGGCGGTGTAGCCGATATTGGCCTGCCGCAGCCGGGTGCGGGCGCCGTCGGCGATGGCCTCCAGCCGGTCATGCGCCACGCGGTTCAGGTCCACCTCCAGCAGCAGGTAGGAACCGCCGCGCAGGTCGAGGCCGAGGGAGATCTGCCGCTGCGCCCAGGAGGGCAGGGCGGAGCTGGGGAGGAAGTTGGGAAGGCAGAGCAGGATGCCGAGCGCGATGACACCGAGGATCGCGGCGACCTTCCATCGCGCGAAGTACAACATGGTCCTTGAGATCAGCCCCTGGTTGAGGGGGCGGAACATGAAGTTTGCGCCGGTTTCATGCAAGACGCTGGCGTGATGCGGATGGTGACAGGGATGCCGCGCCGCCCCGGGCGTGGTTTTCCCGCCCGCTTTCCCGCCCGTCCTCTCCGCTGGCCACCGCCTCCCGGGGGCCTTGCGCGCTTCAACCCGGCGCCCGGATGATCTAGAGCCGGCGGCGGAGTGCATGGGTGATGCACGCGATCGGTGCCGGAGAAGACGGATGCGGCTGAAGCTGGGCGTGCTCGGAGCAGGGCATTTCGGACGGTTCCACGTGCTGAAGGCGGCCGCGGGCCCACGGGTGGAGCTGGTGGGGCTGCACGACCATGACCCGGAGCGCGCCGCCACCGTGGCCGGGGAGGTGGGGGTGCCGGCGCTGCCCGCCGCCGAGGTGATCGCGCGGGCCGATGCGGTGATCGTGGCGACGCCGACCGCCTTCCACCACGGGCTGGCGCGGCAGGCGCTGGAGGCCGGGCGGCATGTGCTGGTGGAGAAGCCCATTGCCGCGACGCTGGCCGAGGCGGACGAGCTGATCGCCCTGGCGGCGGCGAAGGGGCTCGTGCTGCAGGTCGGGCATCTGGAGCGCTTCTCGGCCGGCTTCGCCGCGCTGATGGGCGGGGAGGGCGGGGTCGCGGCCCGGATCGGGCGGCCGCTCTACATGGAGGCGGTGCGGATCGCACCCTTCCGCCCCCGCTCACTGGACGTGCCGGTGGTGCTGGACCTGATGGTGCACGACATCGACCTGGCCTTCGCGCTGTTCGGCGCGCCATTGGTCGGCGTCGATGCGGTGGGCGGGCCGATCGCCTCGGCGCAGACGGACATCGCCAATGCCCGGCTGCGCTTCGGCAATGGCGGGGTGGCGACGCTGACGGCGAGCCGGGTCAGCCTGAAGATGGAGCGGCGGCTGCGCCTCTTCGGCACCGAGGGCTATCTGCAGATGGATTTCCTGGCCCGCACCATGCACGTGGTGCGCAAGGGCGAGGGCGCGGCGCTGGAGCAGCTTCCGGGCTTCGGCGCGGAACAGTCCTCCTGGCAGGACCGCGACAGCCTGGAGGCCGAACATGCGGGCTTCGTGGCGGCCTGCCTGGATGGCGCGCCGGTGCGGGTAGATGGCGCGGCCGGGCGTGCGGCGCTGGATGCCGCGCTGCGGGTGGAGGAGGCGCTGGCCGCCTCGCGTCTCGCCGCCGGAGTCTGAGCGGAGGTCCCGGCTTTCTCTTCGGTCTCAACATTGCCGGGATGATGAACGCCAACATGCTGAACAGCCGGTTCGAGGGCTGCGCCTCGGCGATGACCGGCTGTTCCACGTCGGCACGGTGATCGCGACCGTGTCCGGACTGGTGCGGCCAGTTTCATGACCGGTGCCATGGCGGCCTCCGCACAAGGCCAGGACCGCCTCGGCGCCCACCGGGGAACGCAATCGGACTGGCGGCGCTGGGGAAGGCGGCGGTGGGCTGGCTTTCCGACGGCACCCCCTGGTCCACGGCGCTGGTGACGAACCTGCTGATGTTGGGGGCAACGGCGAGGCGGGGTAAACCCGTTCGTCTGTGTGATTTGGCTGCCGGGGAAAGTAAAAGGCTTACTTGGTCCAGTTTCTATCCGAGAATTCCTGAAAACTCTGTGTTCCTGGGTTCGTTCAAGACAAAGCGCCTCCAGGAACCCGGATTGGAATATGAAACCGAGTTTCTTTCCCCTGAGGAGGGGGCGGTCCCGTTTTTTCCATCTAACAAGGACCCATTCCGAAAGCATGATGGCCCAAGCTATTGCTGAGTGTATTTTGTGGGACCGTCACCGAGCCTGACACGACATAGCCGTGTCGGTAACGGCTGTATGAAGATCAGCTTGATGGATCCGGCGAAAAAGGAACTGAACTGAAGCGTTCGCGCAGGCGCTGCAGGTCACGTCGCACCCAGTCCTGGTCGTGCCGGAAGGCTTCCTCTGACATGCCAGCCTGGCGGTAGAGGGTGAGCATCACCTCGGCACCTTCGCCATTGGCGACGACTCGCATTGGTACATGGACCATCTTTCCGTCCTGGAGCTCCACCCAGTGGTCCATGACGCCGAAGGCATTGTGACCGGTGAAGCGGATCCGGATTGGGCCTTCGGAGCCCAGGGCTTCCCAGGCATCGCCATCCGGTTCCAACGAGGAGGCGCTGAGTCCGGTGGCCCAGAGCGGAAAGCTCTCTGGATGCCAGAGCGCCTCGTAGAGCGACCGCCAGTTGCGCGCGACGCTGATGCTGAGCGTCTGGGCCTCCAACATGGTGTCCCCTTTTCCTCCCATGCCACAGATTCTGACAGGGTCTTGACATGTCAATGCGTGTTCAGCGTCAACCTGCGAGTCCGGCCGCGATATTGACCGTCCCGGCGATGACGGCGGCATTGAAGATGAAGGACAGGATGCCGTGCAGCAGCACCAGCCGCCGCATCCCGGGAGAGGAGGTGGTGACGTCCGAGACCTGGGCGGTCATGCCCACGGTGAAGGAGAAATAGAGGAATTCCAGCAGGTCCGGATGCTTCTCGCCGCCGGGGAACTCGATGCCGCCGCGCAGCGCTGCCTCGTGCATGTAGTGCGTCGCGAAGAGTACCTGCACGAAGACCCAGGACAGCAGGACCGTGGCCATGGCGAGGGCGGAGGTCCAGGGCGAATCCCCCTTGGCCCCGGCCATGTCGAGCGCCACTCCGATCAGGGACACCAGCACCGCCGTCACCGTGCCGCCCAGCACGCCCCAGCGCGTCTCGTCCAGGGCCTCGGCGCGTTTCTTGGCCAGCCTCGGATCGGCGGTCAGGGCGCCATGGAGCAGCATCAGGAGATAGACCAGCATCGCCGCGTTCCAGCCGATGAGCAGGGCGGCGGAATGGCGCAGCGGGGTGAAGCGGGCCAGGGCGCCCCAGCAGCCCAGCCCGACCAGCAGGCCCAGGGAGAGGCCGGGGCGAAGGCGCAGGCTTCTCGTGGCGAAGCGCAGCGACGGGATCAGCATGGTGCGGGCGGGGCCCTCCGGCTCAGGCGCCGGCGGCCGGGAGGGAGGGCTCCGATTCGGCGGGCGGCGGGAGGGATGATGGCGCCCGGGCCGCGATTTCCGCCAGCACCGCCCGGGCGGCGGCCTGACTGGGCAGCAGGCCCGGGCCGGGGCGGAGCTGTTCCAGCAGGCGGGCGAAGCCTTCCTCCTGCCCCTGCCGGGCGCCGGGTTCGGTGAGCAGCCGGACCAGCTCGGCGGACAGCTTCTCCGGCGTGCAGTTCTCCTGGATGTATTCCGGGATCACCTCGGCGTCGGCCAGCAGGTTCACGATGCTGGCGAAGCGCACCTTGATGATGCGACGGACGATTTCCGCCGTGACCGGGTTCACGCGATAGGCCACGGCCATCGGCACCCGGGCGAGTGCCACCTCCAGCGAGGAGGTGCCGGACTTGATCAGCCCCACCCCGCCGCTTTCCCGCGCGGCGGCGAAGGCGTCGTATTTCTCCGCCACGTCGCGCACCAGGATCGGGGCGGGGGACCAGGAGGCGGTGCCGGCGCGGACGGCCTCCTCCACCGGCCCGGCCAGCGGCACCACGGGGCGCAGGCCGGGCACCCGTGCCTCGGTCCGGCGCAGAGCCTCGCCGAAAATGGGCAGGAGGCGGGCGACCTCGGTGCGGCGGCTGCCGGGCATGACCAGCACCACGCGCTCCTCCGGCGACAGGCCGTGGCGGGCACGGAAGCAGGCGGCGTCGCCCCGGTCGGCGCCGCTTTCCAGCACCGGATGGCCGACGAAGCTGACGGGGATGCCTGCCTTCTCGAAGAAGGGCGCCTCGAAGGGCAGCAGGGCCAGGATGCGGTCCACCTGCCGGGCGATCTTCTTCACGCGCCAAGGCTTCCAGGCCCAGACCTGCGGGGCGACGTAGTGCACCACCGACAGGCCGGTGGGGCGCACCCGGGCCGCGACGCGCAGGGCGAAGCTGGGTGCGTCGATGGTCACCAGCACAGCCGGGCGGCAGGCAGCGATGTCAGCCACCGTCTCGTCCAGCCGCCGGGCGAGGCGGCGGAGGTTCGGCAGCACCTCCAGCAGTCCCATCAGGGCGAGTTCCCGCATGGGGAAGAGGCTCTGGACCCCCTGTTCCGCCATGCGCTCCCCGCCCACTCCGGCGAAGCGGAGATCAGGGCGCATCGCACGCAGCGCGGCGATCAGCCGGGCGCCGAGCACGTCGCCGGAGGCTTCCCCGGCGACCAGGTAGACCAGCGGCGCCTCCGTCATGCGAAGCGTCCCGGCAATGGAATGGGGAAGGGGGCGGCGGGCCAGTCGTGGTGGTTGCGCACCCCGCCATCGGCCCGCACCGCCTCGATCCGGGCGGGATCGAGCGTGGCCAGCACCCAGCCGGGCTCGTCCAGCGCGCCGCGGGCCAGGACGCCATCCTCCGGGAAGCCGCGATCGACCGGGCCGAAGACCGCCGCGAAGCCCCGGTTCACGTCCAGCGCCGCCGACCAGGGGGCAAGGCCCACGGTGGGGGTGA
The DNA here is from genome assembly GCF_001950415.1 of Roseomonas sp. TAS13. Classification (NCBI taxonomy): domain Bacteria; kingdom Pseudomonadati; phylum Pseudomonadota; class Alphaproteobacteria; order Acetobacterales; family Roseomonadaceae; genus Roseomonas; species Roseomonas sp. TAS13. Next base: position 1,501 of record NZ_BDLP01000143.1, on the reverse strand, counting down.
CGGCGACGTAGCACTGGCTTTCCAGCGCCCGGGCGGCGGCGGAGAAGCGCACGCGGTTGAAGCCGTGCATCGTGTCCGTGCAGGAGGGGGCGAGGACCAGCCAGGCCCCGGCCTCGACCTGGGCGCGGACATGGGCCGGGAACTCCACGTCGTAGCAGATGGAGATGCCGATCCGGCCCCAGGGCGTGTCGAAGACCTGCGGCGCGGCACCAGGGGAGACGATCCAGCGCTCGGCCTCGAAGCGGGTCATGAAGCGCTTGTCCTGGAAGGCGAGGCGGCCTTCCGGGTCGATCAGCGGGGCGCGGTTGCGCACCAGCCCGTCCGGGCCGCGCATGGGCAGGGTGCCGGGGAGCAGCCAGAGCCCGGCGCGGCGGGCAGCCTCCTGCATGGCCGCCAGGATGGCGGGGGCGGCATCGGTCATGGCACGCAGCTCGCCGGCCTCGTCCACGGCGAGGCCGTCGCCCGTGCTGCCGGCCCATGCATTGCCGGAAAGAGCGGCGCCGAGTTCCACGGCGGCGTATTCCGGCAGGACGGCGAGGTCGGCCTGCCCGGCGATGCGGGCCAGCCAGGTGTCGAGCTTCGCCGCGAAGGCCGCCACGTCGCGCGGGCGCTCCACCGGGTATTGCAGCAGCGCGAGGCGGAGCGGGGCGGGCGGGGTCATGCCAGGTCCTTCAGCCAGGCGGTGAGCTCGTGCGCCACCTCGCCGCCGTCGCTCCCGATCTCCGGCCAGTCCATGCGCACCATGATTTCCGGATGGTGGCGGTAGCCGCGCCTTGCCCAGAACCCGTCCAGCGGCACATGCCCCGCCGGGCGGCGCGGATCCGCCGGGTCGCGCCGCACGCCCACGAAGGCGGCGTGCCTCAGGCCCAGGGCGCGGGCATGGGCCTCGCGCCCCTCGAAGAAGCGGAGGCCGATGCCCTGGCCGCGCCAGGGGGCGAGAAGGACCGATTCGCCGAAATAGCAGAAGGCCGCCGGGTCGAGCCCGGCCCGGGAGAAGGCCTCGCGCACCGCGTCATGGGTTTCCGCCATGGGCTGGCAGGTGGCGGCGCCGACGACCTCGCGGCCCCCTTCTTCCCCGGCAAAGGCCAGGACGGCGGCGGCATCGGGGCGGTCGGCATAGGCGGCGAGGTAGTCCTCCTCCCAGCGCGGATCGCCTTCGTAGAGATAGGGCCAGTCGCGGAACACCGCGACGCGCAGGCGAGACAGGGCCGGCAGCCAGGGGCGCAGCGCGGCGCCGCGCAGGGTCTCCGTGCGCAGGGGCGAGACGGGGTCGGACATTGGGTAGGGCATAGAGCAGTTCCACCCCACCGGGCTATGGGGCGGCTCAACCCCGTCCGAGCAGGCGCGACAGGAAGCCGCCGCCCTGGGCGGCTGTTGTGGGAGGCGGCGGCTCCGGCCGTGTGGGCGGCGCCGCGGCGAGGCTGGCGAAGAGACGGCGGGCGGCCTCGCTATCCGGGTGCCGCGCCAGCAGGCCCTGGCAGGCCAGCAGGGCTTCCTCGGC